>NZ_DS989904.1:4447986-4720099 GCF_000155595.1 Synechococcus sp. PCC 7335
GCGATTGCACTACACCCTGACACCCAACAAGTTCTTGCACTCTCTCTAATCACAGAGAAGCAACAAAGTGCTTGTTTGGAACTCCTTTACGTGTGCCCTCCTCATCAAAGACAGGGAATCGGGACTGATCTCATAAATTACAGCGTTCGTGCTCTTTGTCAGCAAAGCTACTCACGGCTCACTACCCGATACCATATCTGCAACCATCACAGTCGCCAGTTTTATCACAAGCTTGGATTCCAGGATGTGTTTGATCGCTACTATCTAACCATCTACACCGCCTACCTCAGAAACAAAATCCATAGGAGAGAAAGTCTGGGAATGCTTGATGAAATAGAAGAAATAAAACAAGAACAGAAACAGCTGCAGAACAAACTTAACGTGCTAGAAGAGGAATTCGCACGGAGTATTCGAGAAGCTATCCACTAGCTAGGAAGTCTAAGGCATTTTAAGAGAATACTTTCATCAGCCACCAGGCGATCGCTCCGTCGTTTTCGGTCTGCGATCGCCTCAAGGCCTCATCCACCAAACTCGTCTTCAATCCCGGCAAAACAACAGATTGCCAAATCCGACCGCTTCTACCATCGCCATCTATAGCGAAAGCAATCAGCTCCTTAGCATCGACATCTACAACCCAGTATTCTTCTATCCCTATCTGTTCATACATCAGCCGCTTACGCCCCAAGTCATCTTCGAGAGAACTCGCACCTACCTCGACGACTAGGTTTGGCAAACCACATAGTTTCTGTACTTATAGGTGAATCGTTCTGCGGTGAACGTCAAGTTTATGCACTATCATCAACCACTCCGCCTATGCTATTTGCTGAGAAATGTACTCGCGTCAAGCACGGTTAATTTCGATTTAATAGCCCTCGTCTTCAGAATAACGAGCCTTTACCCATTCAATCAGGTCTGCACCCCTCCAGTCTCGTTTCAGTCGAGGCTGGCTCTATCTCCACGCCACCAATCCCAAACGGTAAGCTAAACGTAACCTTTTTCAGCACAACGGGAGTACAATTTGGCATATTCCCAAGCAAATTTAGTCAACTTGCTCTGATTATAAAGTGATTGCGCATTCCTTTAGAGCACACTCCCTGACAAGCCCATACCTGCCTTCAAATCAACCAAACCCGGAAGCCTCCGAGCATAATTACTTTGGAGCACCATATCTACAATCTGCTCGTTGATCGCTTCGGGACTAAATATAGGTGGCTGAGGCATAGCAAGAATTAACTACAAGGCCTATCCTAACTTCTCATACAAAACGCGATCACACTGCCAAGCTCAACACTCGTAAACCTATAAAATCGAAGAACTGATCAATCCACTCCCACTTCCACACCACTAAACAACTATCAAACCTGTGATTCCCCGAAAGCAACTCGACATTAGGTGGACAGACATACTGTTCGGCCTGAAACAGTGCGTATGGCCTTTCCCTAATAAAAACATTGAGGAGAAATTTGGAGAAATTTGGACTAGTAGCAAGACTTCCAATCAGAAAGAATCTCTTATCTGCTTATCAGTACGCAGCGGCTTTGACGCACTTTTGACAACACTGAACTTCCAACCGGGCGATGAAATCCTCGTATCAGCAATCACCATTCACGGGGTGATTCGCATCATTGAAGCGCATAACCTGGTTCCGGTTCCCATCGATATAGATCCTACGCGGCTCGCCGTATGTCCTGATTCCATGGCTGTTGCTGTGAGCGATCGCACCAAAGCCATCGTCATCGCTCATCTATTTGGTAGCCGCATGCCCATGGAGCCAATCCTACAATTTGCCAAAAACCACAATCTTTTTGTCATAGAAGACTGCGCCCAAGCCTACACTGGCAACGAATACTGCGGTCATCCACAAAGCGATGTCAGTCTGTTTAGCTTTGGCCCCATCAAAACAAACACAGCCCTAGCAGCTGGAGTTCTGCATTTCCGGGAGCGTTCACTTTGGCGCGCTGTACGCTTGCATCAAGAACAATGGCCAAGGCAAAGTCAATGGCAGTTCTGCAAACGAATTGGTAAGTATACATTGCTAAAAGCGTTATCTTACCAAGCTGCCTACACTCTTTTCGTAGGACTGTGTTCTCTCCAAAAATGAACCACGACAAAATCATCAGCAGCAGCGTTCGCAGTTTCTTAGACGATAACTTTTTTAATCGGATTCGACAGCAACCGTCTACTGCCCTAACTGCCGTTCTAGAGCGCCGACTCAAACAGTTTGATTCCAAAAGAATTACCCAGCGGATCAAACTAGCAGAAGTAATTTTGTCACTCACACCAAGACTAAAGATACCCGGAAGCCTAGCTGTTAAGCATACCTACTGGGTATTTCCAATTCTGTGCGAACATCCAGGAAAACTAATGCACCATTTGTGGCATCGTGGCTTTGATGCCACCAAGGGCGGTTCTAGTCTATACGTTGTAGAGGCTCCAAAGAACCGACCCGAGACCGTTCCCACCCAAGCCAAACAAATGTTTCAACAACTTCTCTACCTTCCCTTCTATGTTGGACTGACTCTATCAGAAGTTGAACAGTTGGCGATCACACTAGACGAATACATAGATGCCTAACAAAAACGGCTTCTCCGCTATCTTAACGTCTTAGATCGTACAATGCGTGAATATCATTCATACAGCGCTGAGTAACCGTCTTCAACTCAACTTTGCTAGTACCTACAGGCGGTGGGACTATCTTACCAATCCGCACCGTCACCGGATATGATCTTGGCAGCCAGCAGCCCTTCGGCAAAACCTTATCAGTTCCCCACAAACTCACAGGCAGCAAAGGCACCTGTGCCTTCGCCGCGATCAGCGCCGCCCCCAGCTTAGGCGAGACTATCCGAGCATCGTGTGATCGGCCTCCTTGCAAATAGATTCCGATCGCCCAGTCCTCTTGTAACTGTCTCACTGCCGAGCGAATCGCACTACGATCGGCCGTCCCTCGTTTCACTGAATATGCACCATAGGCTCGAATCGCCAAGCCCAAAATTGGCACCTGAAATAACGAACTATCAGCCATAAACGATACCGGTCTCCGTAGGCAACAAGCCAAGACAGGAGAATCAAAATGGCTTGCATGATTAGCAACAACAATCAATGGACCCTGCATTGGTACCCGCTCAGCCCCATATACACGCCCACGCAGATAGGTATATAGCACCGGACTGACTACAGACCACTTGAGCAAACAGTATAGAAAAGTGCGCGTCATTCAAAAAATCAGGACTAACCAACTCAAGATATCATGCGGCTTCTCTCCAAAGTCGTTTAACCGCTTCGTACAAAGTTGAAAACAGAAAAACAAATCAAGGCCCAATCATACATTCAGGAAAAAAACAGTAAAAAACAAAGCCTCCCAGCATTGCTGAGAGGCTTCCTTCTATTTACCTAGAGTTGCAATTTACACCGCTAGCCGAATCGACTAGACGTTGACGCAATCAGGAAGGCTGCATAGGTCAGCACATACCCCACCGTAAAGTGAGCTAGGCCAATCAAACGTCCTTGAACAATTGACATTGCAACCGGCTTGTCCTTCCAGCGAACCAGGTTAGCCAATGGCGTGCGCTCATGAGCCCAAACAATGGTCTCGATCAGCTCTTGCCAATAACCACGCCAGGAGATGAGGAACATGAATCCAGTCGCCCAGACCAGGTGTCCGAATAGGAACATCCAAGCCCAAACCGCCAAGTTGTTCATCCCATAGGGGTTGTAACCGTTGATCAGCTGAGAAGAGTTTAGCCAGAGATAGTCACGTAGCCAGCCCATGAGATAGTTCGAACTCTCATTAAACTGAGCGACGTTCCCGCTCCAGATAGCCAAATGCTTCCAGTGCCAGTAGAAGGTTACCCAACCAATGGTATTGAGCATCCAGAACATCGCTAGGTAGAACGAATCCCAACCAGAGATATCGCAAGTACCACCACGACCAGGACCATCACAAGGGAAGCTATAGCCGAAGTCTTTCTTGTCGGGCATCAGCTTTGAGCCACGGCCATCTAACGCACCTTTGACCAAGATCAAAGTAGTGGTATGAAGACCGAGCGCGATCGCATGGTGAACCAAGAAGTCACCAGGCCCAATTGCCAAGAACAAAGAGTTACTACCGCTGTTAATCGCATCCAACCAGCCAGGCAACCAGACGTTACCGCCATTGGGCCAAGCCGTAGTCGCAATGCTATCAGGGTTAGAAAGCAGCGTATCAAAGCCATAGAGCGCTTTACCAGAAGCAGCCTGCACCCATTGTGCAAACACAGGCTCAACTAGGATTTGCTTCTCAGGTGTACCAAACGCAACCACTACGTCGTTATGGACATAGAGACCAAGCGTATGGAAACCCAGGAAGAGAGAAACCCAGCTCAGGTGAGAGATGATGGCTTCTTTGTGATCTAGAACCCGCGCTAGCACGTTATTTTCGTTCGCTGCAGGATCGTAGTCTCTAATCAAGAAAATCGCACCGTGAGCAAACGCTCCCATCATGATGAAGCCAGCGATGTACTGGTGATGGGTATATAGCGCTGCTTGAGTGGTGAAGTCCTGCGCTATGAACGCGTAGGGCGGCAGTGCATACATGTGCTGAGCAACTAGAGACGTGATTACGCCCAAGGAAGCTAGCGCCAAAGCAAGCTGGAAGTGCAGCGAGTTGTTTAGCGTGTCGTAAAGACCCTTATGACCCGCACCTAAAGCGCCACCTAGCGGCGTGCCCTCTGGAGGACGGTGCGTATTCAAGATCTCTCTGATGCTGTGACCAATACCGAAGTTCGTCCGGTACATGTGGCCAGCCACGATAAAGAGGACTGCGATCGCTAGGTGGTGATGCGCCATATCCGTCAGCCACAGAGACTGTGTCTGAGGATGGAAACCACCCAAGAAAGTCAAGATCGCATCGCCCGCACCCTGAGAAGTACCAAACACATGTTCGGCCGTATCAGGATTTTGAGCGTAAGCGCCCCAATTGCCAGTAAAAAATGGTTGCAAGCCAGCGGGGTGAGGCTTCATGGTCAGGAAGTTATCCCAACCAACGTGCACACCACGGGACTCAGGAATCGCTACGTGAACCAAGTGACCAGTCCAAGCCAAGGAGCTGACACCGAACAAACCAGCCAAGTGGTGGTTGAGGCGAGACTCAGCATTCTTGAACCAAGAAAGGCTAGGACGGAACTTAGGCTGAAGGTGTAGCCAACCTGCAAACAGCATCACTGCTGCGAAGATCAACAAACCGACTGCGCCAGCATAAAGATCGCCATTCGTGCGCATACCAATGGTGTACCACCAGTGATACACACCTGAGTAAGCAATATTCACCGGGCTAGTAGAACCAGCCTGAGAGAACGCATCAACCGCAGGTTGACCAAAGTGAGGATCCCAAATCGCATGCGCGATTGGTTTTACATTTAGTGGATCTTGAGTCCACTGTGGGAAGTTGCCTTGCCAAGCGACATGGAACAGGTTGCCAGAAGTCCAGAGGAAAATGATCGCCAGGTGACCGAAGTGAGAAGCGAAGATCTTTTGGTAAAGATTCTCCTCTGTCATCCCGTCATGGGTTTCAAAGTCATGGGCTGTGGCAATTCCGTACCAGATCCGACGAGTAGTCGGATCTTGTGCGAGAGCTTGGCTAAATTTTGGAAATTTAGTTGCCATATGTTTTATGTTTCCTCCGCGCTCCTTAACCTACCGATAACATTCGAGCCAAGAAGAACGCCCACGTCGTGGCGATCCCTCCTAGGAGATAGTGAGCAACGCCCACTGCTCGGCCTTGAGTAATGCTTAGTGCGCGAGGCTGAATAGCCGGAGCTACTTTCAGCTTGTTATGAGCCCAAACAATAGACTCAATCAGCTCCTGCCAGTAGCCGCGACCGCTGAACAAGAACATTAGGCTGAATGCCCAAACGAAGTGGGCACCCAAGAACATCAAACCATAAGCCGACAGCGCCGAACCGTAGGTGTTGATGACCTGAGACGCTTGCGCCCACAGGAAGTCGCGCAGCCAACCGTTAATGGTGGTTGCACTTGCAGCAAAGTTGCCGCCAGTAATGTGAGAGACAGTGCCGTTATCAGACACAGTGCCCCAAACATCGGATTGCATCTTCCAACTAAAGTGGAAAATCACAATCGAGATCGAGTTATACATCCAGAACAAGCCTAGGAACACATGGTCCCAAGCAGAGACTTGGCAAGTGCCACCACGACCAGGACCGTCGCAAGGGAAGCGGAAGCCTAGCTCACTCTTATCAGGGATAAGACGCGAGTTGCGAGCGTACAGCACACCCTTAAGCAGGATGAGCACAGTCACGTGGATTGTGAATGCATGGATATGGTGAACCATGAAGTCTGCGGTGCCAAGCGTAATTGGCATCATCGCAACTTTACCGCCAACCGCTACAACGTCGCCGCCGAATGCATAGCTCACAGGCGCTAGCGCATTAGGTGCCGTACCAGAGATAGAGGGCGCTGCAGTGTGCAGGCTCTGAATCCACTGAGCAAAGACGGGCTGTAGTTGAATCGCCGTATCCGAGAACATGTCCTGCGGGCGACCCAAAGCTTGCATGGTGTCGTTATGAATGTATAGACCAAAGCTGTGGAAGCCAAGGAAAATACAGACCCAGTTGAGATGGGAGATAATGGCATCACGAACGCGCAGAACGCGATCAAGCACGTTGTTGACATGCTTGGCCGGATCATAATCACGAATGAGTGCGATCGCACCGTGCGCACCTGCACCTACCACCAAAAAGCCACCAATCCACATGTGGTGAGTAAACAGCGAAAGCTGCGTACCGTAATCGGTTGCAAGGTAAGGGTAAGGAGGCATCGCATACATATGCTGGGCCACAATAATAGTGACCGAGCCACCTAGGGCCAAGTTAATCGCTAGCTGAGCATGCCAGGACTGAGTTAGAAACTCATACATTCCCACATGACCTTCGCCACCAAAAAGAAGCGGATCGCCCTTATGACCATCCAAAATCTGCTTGATGCTATGACCAATGCCCCAGTTAGTACGGTACATATGACCAGCCACTAGGAACATCACAGCAATTGCCAAGTGATGGTGAGCGGTATCAGATAGCCATAGTCCGCCCGTTACCGGGTTCAGTCCACCTTTGAAGGTAAGGAAGTCTGAGTAAGCTGCCCAATTGAGGGTAAAGAAAGGCTTCAAACCTTGAGCGAAGCTAGGATAGAGCTCAGTCATGAGTGCCTTGTCAAGGATGAACTCATGAGGTAGCGGAATATCCTGAGGTGCAACGCCAGCATCCAATAGCTTGTTAATCGGCAAAGATACGTGGATTTGGTGACCAGCCCAACCTAAAGAGCCAAGCCCGAACAAACCAGCTAGGTGGTGATTCAGCATCGACTCCACGTTTTGGAACCACTCCAGCTTAGGAGCAGCCTTGTGATAGTGGAACCAGCCAGCAAACAGCATCAAGCCAGCCATCACCAATCCACCAATCGCTGTGCAATACAGCTGGTATGAGTTCGTGATACCGGAAGCACGCCACATCTGGAACAAGCCAGAGGTGATTTGAATACCGTGGAAGCCACCGCCAACGTCGGCGTTGAGAATTTCTTGCCCAAACACAGGCCAAACGACCTGAGCACTAGGCTTGATGCCAACTGGATTAGACATCCAGGCTTCGAAGTTGGAAAAGCGAGCGCCATGGAAGTACATGCCACTCAGCCAGATGAACACGACAGCCAGATGGCCGAAGTGAGCGCTAAAGATTTTGCGAGATATATCTTCTAGGTCACTGGTGTGACTGTCGAAGTCGTGAGCGTCAGCGTGAAGGTTCCAAATCCAAGTGGTAGTTTTGGGTCCCCTAGCCAAAGTCCGATCAAAATGACCTGGCTTGGCCCACCTCTCAAAAGAAGTGGGGGTGGGGTTTTTATCAACCACAACCTTGGCTTTGGTGGCCTCCCGCTCGCGCGGGGTAGTTGTCATGGAGACTCTCCTCTCTAGACAGAGAAAGAACGGCTTACCCTCTATAGCCCTAGCCGAAAACCAGCTCTAGCCGAAAACCTGTTTAAGTTTCCGCCCAAACAAGCCACTAGACTGACTCGCTAACCAAGCTAGGCAATCGGCAAAGCACTCTCTAAAGCACTTCTTTACCCAGGCATAGAAGGGTGAATGTTCTCACGTATTATAGTCACGGGTTTGACGGTGTATGACGAAGAGTTAACAATAGTTCAACCACCGAAGATCCTGATACCAAAAGGATTCCAAGCCAAGGAAATTCACACAAGCAAGACAAAAGCGCCTCTCCTTTTAACAAAAGGCAACACTCCATAGCATTTAGCGTTATTGATGAGCCTTCAGCTACTTCCGTTGAATCAACAAGCGTTTTTTGGTGTTATCCATAGACCATAGTCTAGGAATGGAAAAGATTCTTGCCGTTTTAATAATTTTTGTTGCCAGAATTAGAGAATAAAGATTTCATTTGCAGCTCTTATGCATTCCCTAAGCGTGCGTTATCTCTATGAAGATAGCGCTTGGCAACCTCAGCTCTGTTCAAAGAGATCCAAAGAAAGGCGCTCGTCCCATATGATCGGATCATAACAATGAGACTTTTAGCAGGGGGCGCGATGGAGGGCAGTCATGGCATGAAAAAATAGTTGAGCAGAAGAGAATATCAATTGAGAACGAATCGTTGAAGATACTCCAAACAGTATCTAAACAATAGTATCCGAGCAGTAAGTGGGCTGAGCAGTGAGTGGATTGAAGTTGATGATAGAAAGGTCAGCGAAAAAAGCATTAGAGTTAGTGGCTTGCCTTCAAAAGTCTTTTCACAAAAACTTTGGCCGGAGGCGAGAAGCCTTTAGACACTTCTATCACAGAGGTTTATATCAGAATGTGCTTCGGTTACTAATCTGCCTATTCCTCAGCTCATCACTATTGAGTTGCGCTAGTCAATCTCGCCAAATCCGTCTAGCAGAACCGCCAGATATTCCCAGCGGTGGTGAAGTGCGCCGATTGAGTGGACCTATTCGTGAAGTCGCACCGCCCGCTATTTTGTCAGATCTTGCCGGGCTGCTGCCCAACCAACAGCCACGAGTTGCGATCGCCTATCCCAAACCTGACCAGGTAATCGAAGATACGCAGTTAGAAGTCCGGCTCGACGTCCAAAATTTCTCTATATATAAAGATGAAAAGGTAGGATTAGGTCCTCATATCCAGCTGATACTTGATAACCAGCCTGCTCAATTGGTTTACAGCCTAGAAGACACCCTCACTCTAGAGGGACTAGCACCGGGCAGCCACACGTTACGTGCGATCGCAGTCCAGCCCTGGGGAGAAAGCTTCAAGAATGAAGCTGCCTACGCCCAAACCACTTTTCATCTTTTTGGTAAAACTAACGAAAACACGCCCGATCCAGAACTTCCTCTTCTCACCTATATTGAACCGCAAGGTACTTTTGGTGCCGAACCGCTGCTGCTCGATTTCTATCTAACCAATGCACCTTTGCACTTTCTAGCGCAGGAGGACGCAGAGGATGAACTGCTCGACTGGAAGATCCGTGGAATAGTTAATGGGAAGGACTTTGTTATCGATCAATGGCAACCTATCTACCTCAAGGGATTTGAACCGGGCAAAAACTGGATACAGCTAACGCTAATAGATGAGCAAGGGCGGCTAATCGAAAACGAGTTTAACAGTACGATCAGAGTAATCGATTACGACTCGACTCAGCGAGATGCACTAGCTAAGTTAATTAGAGGAGAGTTACCCCTGCAAGAAGTGGGTCAGATTGTCGATCTAGACTATCAGCCGTCGGTAGAGGTAGTTACGCCCGAACAATCTGATCCCGGACAGTCTGAAGAAAATGAGCTTGATCAGCTCGAAGCTGATCAAATAGAGACTGAAAACGAAGAACTTGAAGCTGAATATTTTGAAGAGCCAGACACTAACCTAGACACTAGCGAAGTTGAATTCCAAGAGCCAGAAGAAGCTGAAGAATTAGAAGCAGAAAACTTACCGCGTGAAAAAGAAGACACCGAAGAAACAGGACTAGAAACCTTTACCGACGAAGAAGCAGAGAAGGCAACAGTGCCAGCGATCATAAACTCTGAACAGTCGAGATTAGATGAGACTATAGAAGAGACTAGAATTGAAGAAACCAGTCCCCTAGACGCCAGGGTTGAAAACCTCGAGTCCGAGGCTCAAGCTGAGCAACCTCAGTCTACAGAGCCTACCCTTGACCAAACCACCTCCGATCAGACCAACATAGAACAGCCAAGCCAAGAGACAGCAGTCCCACTACCTACAGAAGGTACACCGAAGCGAAAATCTCTGTTTGAGAGATTCTTTGGTCGAAAACAGAGTCCTCCAATTACTGAATCTATCACCAAACAGTCCGGCAAAGAGGAGCAGACAACGTCTTCTCAAGAAGTATCACCTTCAGAAGATTCCGCCTTAGACTCAACAACCTTAGACTCAACCGCCATAGAGCAAGTACCTTCACAGCAGGCACCTTTAAAGCTAGACACATCATCGAAAACAAACGACAGTGCTGTCTTAAGATCTGCTGAAGCGACTCAAGAGCCTATTGAAGATGATGCTGTCTCCGAAGAAATAACCGATACCGTTGAGCTTCCCACAGAACTTTCAGCACCTTCTACGCCTACTGATAACCTGCTAGTACCTAAATCAGCGGAGCCAGTCATTGACGTACCTGGCATTGACAAGTTCGATATCATAAATCCTGTAGATTTAGAATCTAAGACACTAGAAGAGAATATCAATAGCAAGCTAAAGGCCGACGACGAAGTCACGATTGGTGAATAGCCAAAAGATTAGTGTCCTCTAAAAGTCCAAGACTCTGTATAGCTGACGTCAGATGATGCTCAAAGAGGCTAGGCCTACGGACGCTAGCTGGCCATCTAGCTCTATAGATATCAACGGTTTCACCTAATGGAAATGTATAGCGCTAAGTGACCAAAGCTGTGACTAAAGCTATAGAACGCAGGATTCTGGCTTTAGCTCACGTTCCATCAAAGCTTCTACAGCTTCTTTGGGAGTGATACGACCTAAGAGCAGTCGATACACCTGTCTTGAAATCGGAACAGGAATCCCTTCACGGTTGGCGATCGCAATCAAAACATGAGCTGTATTCACCCCTTCAGCCGTTCCTCCTAGCTCTTCTAGTATCTGTTCTAGTGATTTGCCCTGCGCTAGCCCATAGCCAACCCGGTAGTTTCGACTAAGACTGCTGCTACAAGTAGCAAGCATATCGCCTAGACCACTCAGACCATAGAAAGTCTCAACTTCGGTCGCACCTAGATGCAAGCCAACCCGGATCACCTCTGGCAGCGCCCGAGTAATCAAGGCAGATTTAGCATTAGTGCCTAAGTTAAGGCCGTCGCAAACACCTACAGCGATCGCCATTACATTTTTAAGCGTGCCGCCGAGTTCTGCGCCTAATGGGTCACCACTGGTATAGACCCTGAAGCTGTCTGAGGAGAAAAGCTGCTGAACAGTAGTAGCAGCCGTCAGATCTTTGCTAGCTAAAACAGTCGCGGCGGGAAGCCCACCCGATATCTCCTTAGAAAGGTTCGGACCAGATAAAACAGCGACGGGGTGGTCAGGAAAAGCGGATTGAAAGATCTGCGAAGGCGTCAGCGTAGTTTCTGGGTCTAGACCTTTTGTCGCAGTCACTAAGATAGCAGCAGGTGGAATCGATAGCTGACGTAGCTGCTGAGCTAGAGAAGTCACTCCCTTCATCGAGATAGCAGATAGAATCACGTCCGCATCAGCAATCGCTTCTTCTAGACTAAGTTCTCCTCGTCTCGACCATAGTTTGACCTGGTGGTGATTACTTTCTGCCAGGCGGGCAAGGGCGCTTCCCCATGCTCCTCGTCCCAAAACCGCTAGCTTGAGCACACTTCTACCCCTTGATTGAATAGCTGAATAGCAATTGCAAGATTCCCTTAGCCCTACCAGCTCTAATAGGAATATCACAATCGCCCTTTAGCCTACCGCAACCTGCGAAACAACTTCACTTGCAGGGCGAGTTGAGTTTATTTTTTGCTGAGAACCTAGAACTTTCTCAAGGTCATAATCAGGGATGCAGTTCTCAGCCATCAGCGTTTTGTAGTTGGCGATCGCCTGCATGCAATCTTGTTCGCTCCAGCCACAATAGGTCTGTAGGGTTTGAGCAATCGTATCCAACGCATCCATACCGTAGTTTGCCTGCAAAGACAGCATCGTGCGGCGACGGCAGATATCGCCAAATGTCAGCGCCATTTCAGTGCGAACGGCATAGACAACCTGCGCTTTAATATCAGGCAATCCCGGCACAATCGGCTGTGCCAGCTCGGGTGATTCATCCACTAAAGTCAGTAGATCCACCGCCCGTGCGCCATAACGATGGAAAAGGTGATCGATTGCAGTAGTCGCCAAGAGCGGCGCATAGTTCGCGATCGCCTCTACAATTCGCTCATCCGTCGGCAAAATCGCCCCCGGCAGCCGATCTGTCCTAGTTTTGCACGGTGGTGCGCTTTGCTGACGCCGCTGGTAGATCCACGTCACCATTTCCTCACCGACGCGCCGATGAGTCGTCAGCTTACCACCGATCAAGGAAACCATATTTACCACCCCGTCTTTGGCATGGTCATAGAGCAAATGATTGCGAGAAACCGCCCCTGGCTTCTTGCTTTCTGTGTAGGGCAGTGGACGAACACCAGAATAAGTAAACTTCACAGACTCCCGGCTCAGCCGCGCCGAGGGAAACACCTTATTCGTTTCTGCAATCAAATAGTCGATCTCGTCATCGTCGGCCTTCACTCGATCGAGATCGCCACTAAATCGCAAATCGGTTGTCCCAATCAAATATTGTCCTAAGAATGGCAGAATGAAGAACGGTCTATTATCAGTCAACGCTTCTACATAGAAAGCCGCACCCGGAGCACCTGGGAAATTATCAACGACGATATGACTGCCCTTCGTACCGCCAATTTTTCGTGTCTTGCCAATAGGTGCAGGCGCTTCGTTCTTCGTTCCTTTATTACACACCTCATCTACCCAAGGGCCAGACGTATTAACGATGACGCTTTGATCATGTGTCTGGATAGTGAAGGTTGAATCAGAGAATTCGTCTTTGCAAATCAGCTCAGTGATGCGATCACCTGTCCGCTTCAGTTGAATCACCTTTACATAGTTGAAAGCCGTTGCGCCAGCTTGCTGGGCACTCAATATATTTTCCAAGCACAGTCGCTCCGCATACTCTACTTGCGCGTCATAATACTGCCCAGCGCCCTGTACACCGTCTGGATTGACCTCGCGAAAC
This sequence comes from Synechococcus sp. PCC 7335, assembly GCF_000155595.1. Taxonomy (NCBI): domain Bacteria; kingdom Bacillati; phylum Cyanobacteriota; class Cyanophyceae; order Synechococcales; family Synechococcaceae; genus Synechococcus; species Synechococcus sp. PCC 7335. The sequence goes on from NZ_DS989904.1 coordinate 4,461,267, forward strand.
AGCTGCTTCAGCTTCGCCTTAGGCAGCATCCGATGATTCAGCAAGCTTTTATCAAAGCTCAAGAGGTCATACAGAATCATCCCCGCCCAAATTTCCCAATAGCTGCGAGATCCTTGAGCGTAAATCGGAATAGTCAGCTGCAAAGGATGCACCAGGTGAGGTGCGGACTTCAGTAAAATCTCACGCTCAGCGAGTGATTCACGAACCAAATTAAACTCAAAATACTCTAAATAGCGCAGTCCCCCATGCACCAAGCGCGAAGACCAGCTAGTCGTCCCACTCGCAAAATCACCTTTCTCAATCAGGATTGTCTTCAATCCCCGCAGAGCGGCATCCCTAGCTGTCGCGGCTCCATTGATTCCCCCGCCAATCACAATGACATCGAAAGCAGTAGATTCAATGGCAGAAAAGTCGCGAATTTTAGAAAATGTCTGTGAAGGCATTAGCAAGGAGAAAGCTACGAAGTTATCCTATCGGACGCATCTTAAAATTGCCTGTGTACAAAGTACATTCTTTAGAAAAGACCCGTTCTAGAAAAAACTCGTTCTAAAGGCCTATGTCCATACCATAGTCGCAAGATAGTCGCAAAAAAGTGTGTCTAATAAGTTCGAGCGCCTGAAAGAGAAACCACCAACGCTACTCGATTTCTCTAGGAACTTTATTAATCACTGGTCCTTACTCAAGACAGCAGCGATGCACTAGTCTGCACCGAAGTTGCTTTGGCCTCTCTAAACAAGTGATTTGCCCATTGCTGTACGTCATAACGGCAAATCGCTTTGTACAGTTTTGCCATTCGCTGCTTTTGCTCTTCAGGTGACATCACCAACGCCGCATCAATACACTCGTCCATTCGAGTGGAAGAATACGGATTGGTCAGCAACGCCTCCGGAAGCTCTACGGCAGAGCCAGTAAATTCAGAGAGAATTAATACGCCATCTTCACCCCCGTGGGCAGCAACGTACTCTTTGGCAACTAGATTCAACCCATCTCGCAAAGGACAAATCCAGCAAATATCAGCCGTTTTGTAGAGTGCCATTAGATCCTCTTGCGGCAAAGGCTCAGTGAATAGAACAATCGGCGTCCATCCCAAACTAGAAAAACGCCCGTTAATCTGACCAACTAGCTGCTCAATTGTTTGCTGCGCTTCTTGATACACTCGCATTCCAGCAGCCGCCTTCACCGCCGTCATCACTAGATTCACCTTGCCAACCATGATGGGCTGACGCTCTAGCAATCGCTCAAAACACTGCAGCATCTCCTTTGCACCTTTCACATAGTCCACCCGGCCCGCCGACACAATCAGCTTGTTATCGCCAATTTGCTCGCGGATTTCTTTGACTCGATTAGTAATTTCTTGAGTGAGCACTGTCTTACGGATGTTCTTGGGATTTGTACCAACTGGAAAGGCATCAATATTAACAACTCTACCGTTGTAGCGAAGCTTAGTCGTCATTTCCGGTTCTGCTAACGCTGTACCCACTCTAGTGAAAGCTTTAGGAACGGGCATCGTTTCTAATATTTCTACCTCACGGCAGCTGCGGGCAGCACTGACGAAATTTTGTACGTAGCGCGGAATATGGAATCCGCACAGATCGCAACATAGCAAGCTATCAATAATTGCATTACGCCAGTGCAAGATGTTGAAAACGTCAGCAGCGGGAAAAGGCGTGTGGTGAAAGAAAGCAATTTTTACATTCGGCATTTTTTCACGAATGTAGAGCGGCGCTAGCCATAGGTTGTAGTCATGGATCCAAATTAGCGCATCGTCTGCGGCGTCTTCACAAGCCGCTTCAGCGAATAAGCGGTTGATGTTTTGAAAATTCTCCCAGTCAGAGCTGTCGTAGGTAAAATGCTCTGGGAAAGAATGTAGAATCGGCCAAAAGGCTTCTTTTGAAGTGATGTAGTAAAAATTTCTGACTTGCTCAGCATTGAGCGGAATTCGCCGAACCACGCAGCTATCACTACCGCCCTCCATCGTCACCCGCTCTTCAAACCCTTCAGACTGCTCGGGCTTGATCTGCTTCCATGCGACCCAGGTGCTTTGATCCGCGTTAGAAAAGAAGCTCTTGAGCGTTGGGACAATACCGTTAGGACTCTTCTTCTCACGATAGTAAATCTTGCCGTTCTCTTCTACTTCGTCGTAGGGTTCACGGTGGTACAAAATCACTAGCGAAGACTTCATTGACATTTCCCTTTTCCTAACCCTTGAGTTAGCCCTTTCTGGCTAGTAGCAAGTATAGGGAATAATCTGCCGCTTACTAAAGTTAGTTATAGCAATGGCCGGATGCATACTCTGCGAGAAGGCAAAGCCTACGGTCGCTGCTGACTACTTAGCGCTTCCATGCATCAAGGGTTTCAGCCCTAGAAAATGTGAAGAGCTAAGTGGTGAGAGCGATATGTAGCAAGCTGCTTGATACATTGGCCAGCTTGCTAGTTAAGTTGCCTAATGCTAGGGGTGCTAGCAGATAAAAGTATCTTCATCTGTTAGGTGACTCTAACGCTAAAAAGACGTTAGAAAAGATCTATTTTTATGCGCTTTTGTCACAACTGTAGATAAAAACATTAATGTGGTTTCTGGGGTTTCTAAGACGTAGGCCCACCAAATCCAATCACTTTTAGGGATAAATTTGCGGTGGTAGTTGCAGCAGCAAAACGGATTCGATTCATTGAAGACGAAACGCTCAGTCTGGTGGAATGGGCAGATAGTATTCAGCGCGATTCAACAACGACTTACTTCGAGAAAGCGCAGCGGATTGCCCATCGGCTAGGAACTAACTATCGCAGCGATCGCCTAACAGAAATTGGCTTTTGGACACCTGAGCTTGCCGGCGACATCATTCAGTCAGAGCACAAGCTAGAGCTAGAGATCTTTACGCCCATAGATCCGATCGATTTTCGGGCCAAAGAGCAGCAGGCGCGATTTAGGCGATCGCGCATACCTGTCATCAAGCAAGGCGAGTACGTCTGGGCCGTTGTCTACGGACTTCAAGCAGGCACCCGCGACCAAGCAGGATGCTTCTACTGGCTGCGCTATGAAGACGCCGATGGCAAAGTCCAAATTATCCGCGATCCGCTGGCCTACTCCTTACCCTATGGCGTCTTTGCCCCAGCCGAACTCTACAACATGCGCAGACTCCAAAGAAAGCGCGCTGATCTGGCCTACTTCCGCCGCACCGGTAGCTCTACCAATCTTAGCGACACGACCATTCCCCGCATACCCGCGCCCACTAGCATTCTACAAATTCACGTTAATACGGCCTCTGCTGCTGGCACTCTAGAAGGACTGACCGAGATCTATCAGCGTATCTCAGACAAACTTGCGGACGGTCAAACGCTTGCCCCCGAAGAAGCTGTCTATGCTGGCTACGATGCCATCCAACTACTTCCAGTCGAACCGACTATTGAATATCGCCGCGAAGATACCACTGGCGAACATCTCTTCTTCTCTATCCACTCCGCTCCGCCAAAAGCAGCTAAAGTCTTACCCTCATCCACCGAAGAAGACGTTCCCGTTCCTCCGGTTCCTCATGCCCTAACCTCAGACTTTTACCATAAGCCCACCGTTACCCTTCGTAAGCCCAACACCCAGAACTGGGGCTATGACGTGCCTATCTTAGGCTCTTCTGCAACTAATCCAGCCGTCCTCGGCAGCCTCAGGCCCGACGAAGTGATTGACTTTGTTGCTACGCTGCACAACTTCTCACAAGGCCCAATTCTGCTCATCTACGATCTGGTCTATGGCCATGCTGACAATCAGGCCTTGGACTTACTCAATCATCAGTTTCTCAAAGGTCCGAACATGTACGGACAGGATCTCAATCACCAGTCGCCCCAGGTGCGAGCAATTCTACTAGAAATGCAGCGTCGGAAGATAAACACAGGCGCGGATGGCATCCGCATCGATGGAGGACAAGATTTCCGCTTCTTCAATCCTTTGACCGACCGTGTAGAGCAAGACGATACCTACCTGCTGGCTATGAGTGATCTAGCCCAAAACATTCAGGGCTACAGAAGGCTAATGTTCACTATTTTTGAGGACGGTCGCCCCTGGCCCCAAGAAGGATGGGAAGAGATCTCGCGCTATCGAGAGCTAATCGAAAAGAAACCTGAGTCTTTCCAATGGGGGCCGTTAATTTTTGCCCACAATACCCCAACGCTAGAAGGCTATTGGGACAAAAAGTGGCGACGTGCCTGCGAGGTGATCTTTCAGGGCAACCGCTGGATTACAGGCTGCGGCAATCACGATACCGTCCGCCGAGGCAATCAGATAAATCTTGACAAACCCATCAACTGGAACCTTGGTAGCTCTTTAGTTGAGGTACTCAATACCGCCTACAACAACCCGGCCACACAGATTTGGGTACAGGGATTTTGTCCTGGGTTACCCATGGATTTTCTCAATGCCACGGTCGGGGCGTCTTGGGGCTTTTTCCGTAATACCGACGATCGCTATGGCGTCAAAGTCGCTTCAGAAGAAATTGGCTTCTTAGACTGGCAAGTCTCGCCAGAGATATACGAAAAAGAGACCAGCTTTGTGCAGATCAAGCAGCTTGGGTTCACCTCATTAGAGAAACTACGAGACTTTGGCAAAGCGCTACAGACGGCCATGGTAGAAACAGACTATGACTTAGAGCAAGTAGCCAAGTTCTGTAGTCACTGTCTTGGCGAAGATCACGGGTTCTGCGAGGTGCCCGCTTTAGAAGATCTTAATGGACCCAACCTACCTCGCTTTTTAGCGACCTTAGACGTCGCTAAGCTCAAGAAATTTGCAATGGCCTTCATGGAAGATAGTCATAATCTCTGCAAGGTAAGCAATTTCTTCGATCAAATCGATCCGACAACAGCGGCTTTTCATCTAGCGCTGCGTCACTATCGCCGTTCGCATTCCTGGCTACAAGACAACATCTTGGGATGCGATCGCTTCAACCGTATCAGTAACGACCAGCAAACGCTCTTTTATGGTCTGCGTTGTCATCCAGAAACTAGAAAACAGTCGATTGCCATGGCGACCCATATGGGCGGCTTGCCTTGCACTGTCAACTTAGATGAATGGCTACAGCTAGACATGACCCAGTGGAAAGTCGTTCTAGCAACACCTGGCATTCCTGAAGCAGCACTGAAGGATCTCAGGGCATTTGAACTGCGTGACGGTCAAGGTGTCTTGCTAGAGCCCATCTAAATATCGGCACACCGATACCAACATAAGTACCCACACTAGCAAATATCAACGTTTAGAAATATCTTCAGTGCGCTTTGATTCCCAAAGTTATCAAAGCGCTGTCAGCTACTCAAGCTTCGTATGAGCTGTTGGCTGTCAGTTCAGCTATCAGTTCATCAGTCTGCATCGATTCAGCCGCTGCGTTCTTGATATAGGCAGCAGACAGCCATCAACTTAAAGAATTGATACAAAAGTCAGCATCCGAAAAAGTATTCCCTCACCACAGTCACCGCCGAAGAACCTTAGCTGCAAAGTAATAATTGCTGACTAACCAAAAAACGTAACCTATACACGACGGTGGATTGCTGCAGAGCTGATGCGGAATAAAATTAACTTTCGCTTAATATTCCCTACCGATTTACGTTATAAAACTTCTCACAATGCTAATATTCTGTAATGATTGCAGAGAGTAAACGGGAAGGAGACGCGACCACTTGCGTTTTAATCCTTCAGTTAGCATTTTGTGCTCAGTCGTTTTGGGTTGGGATGTTACAAGAATGGAAAGGAAACTTAGAGAACTGATTGGCAAGCCGGGTGTCTGGCTGTACATTCAGAGCAGCAACGGTTGGTTTAAGAATGTTGAGATTTTGGAAGTCGGTGACAATATGCTGACTTTCCGATACGAGTCCGAATCCGACACTGAACGCAAGATTTGGGAAAAAACGACACGCGTTGATAATGTTTCGGAAATTGAGGTGCGCCTAGTTGTCGTCCCTAAGTGCAACAACCCTCAACTAGCAGACATTCGCGGTCAGCTCTCTAAGTTACTACAAAAAGAGAGTAGCCCCGAGTTTGATGATCGGATGAACTAGAAGGCAATTTAGAAATAAAGCAAAAGTCGGTAAGCAGGTTGTTCATCCGGATTACCTGCTTTTACTTTGAGCCTTTACGCTTGATTGGGAGAACCTTTTGAATGGGAAAACGGAGCGGAGTTTTTATAGCGATCGCGGCTATCACCATGACCATACTGATCTGGGGCAATCCCATCACCCGGATCAGATCAGTTCTCCTTCCCGAGATTCCTGCGATCACGCCGTCTATTCAAACCTATAGCAACCTCAATCTAATCATTGACCAAACCCAGCTACTCAACCACGTTAGTAATGTCTCACAGACTAGAGCGACGCCAGATCAAAAGCCGCCTATCCGCAACTACATTACCCAAGTGCTTACCAGCTATGGTCTTTCACCTTTCACTCAACGCTACAACCATCCCCAGACCGGATCGCTAGCCGCCGGAGGAATCAACATCATCAGCGAGCTAGCTGGCTCTGATTCTGCCGCAGGCGTGATTATACTAGGTGCTCACTACGACAGTCAGATGGGTTCACCTGGAGCAGATGACAATGGCAGTGCGATCGCCACTTTGCTAGAAGCCGCTCGTCTCTTCTCCGAAGCGAGCAGCAGCTCCCCTTTTACCAAGACACTCAAACTAGTCTTTTTTGACCAAGAGGAACAACAGCCAGACGGCAGCGGACTTCTAGGTAGCTTGGCCTTTACTCAGCTAGAGAGCAACATCGCCAACGTTCAAGGCGCAGTCATCTTAGATATGATTGGCTATGCTTGTCACGTTCCAGGCTGTCAACAGTATCCTGAAGGACTACCGCTGCAGAACGTACCGAATACAGGTGATTTTTTAGCCGTACTAGGGCTATCTACTCACACAGAGCTTATCGGTGCCTTCCTCGGCTCGGCGCAAACCAATTGGCCGCTAGTGCTCAGCTTACCGATTCCACAAGCAACCCTGCGCTTCTTTCCCAACCTGCTACGCAGCGATCATGCCCCTTTTTGGGAAAGAGACATTCCTGCCATCTTTGTGACAGATACTGCCAACTTTCGCAATCCAAACTATCACACCGCCAGCGATACGCCAGAAACGCTAGACCCTAGCTTTTTTACAGGCAGCGCACAGCATATCGTGAATGTAGTGGCCACATTACTCAGTCAGTCTTCCTAAAGATCAACCATCGTAAAAAAGAGGTCTCCCCTCTGACTCTCGCTTCTAAGCAGACTGCTGTCTCTCTTGTTCTAAATACTCAAAGACGCTTTTATCACCAATGTCAGGTGGAATTGGCTGAATTACTTTCCTAACGGCAAAGATAACGAACAAAACAGCGATCGCTACCAACATTCCCTGCTCGCTAGCAGTAGATAAGACCCCCACCATATGACCCAACAGCAATCCGGGAACTAGAAAAACCAAAAACTTAGTCTCCAGACGATTGAAGCAGAAAGCTTCTTTGAAAAAGATGCCCGTCAGCGCAGCGAAGGTAAAGCCAATACCGAAAATGGTAAGTGGAAATTGATAGGCAGTTAAGGCAAGCGGCGTAGGGTAGAGAAGAGCGATCGCAATACTAGCTAGTCCCCCAATCAACCAAAAGGCCTGAAGGACTCGGTGCAGCAGACGCAGATAAATATGAATTTTGAACAAGCTTAGTCCTAACGCGGCCCATAGTAAGACATAGCAAAGCGTTGCGACAGTCCCTAAGACAGTCGGTGCTAGAAAGCAACAGATAGTCGCAATCAGTAAACTACCTGCAGCAACAGCTAGTCCGGCGCGATAGAGAATCACCTCTTGGCGATCGCTTTGCTCAATCGTAAAAGACCCAAACTGGCCTTCGTAAACATCATTCAGCGTTTGTACAGTCATAAAATCTACACTCCCTGATTAAAACAATAGCGGTCAAAACCGATGATTATCCTGGCCCTTAGAGAACAGACCCAGCATCGGGCCTAAGATAGCGCCGAAGACAAACCCTCCCGCATGCGCCCAATAAGCGACGCCACCGGATGCACCCACATCAGCAGTTGCACCTAGGCTCATCAAACTATAGAAAGTCTGCTGAATAAACCACCAGCCCAAAAAGAAGATAGCTGGAATTCGAAACGTCGTGATAAAGACAAATAGTGGCACCAAAGTCAAAATCCGCGCCCGGGGAAATCGTAAGATATACGCGCCCATCACCCCTGCAACTGCACCGCTCGCACCTAGCGTTGGAATAGGAGAGGCCGGATCAAAAAACCACTGTGCAAGACCCGCTAGCACGCCGCACAGCAGGTAAAAGAATAAAAATTTAGCGTGGCCTAGCTGATCTTCGACATTGTTACCAAACACCCATAGGTAAAGCATATTGCCTCCCAGATGCAGCAATCCTCCATGCAAGAACTGGGAAGAAATCAGCGTAAACCACTCTTGATCTACGCCCGAGCCAAAAGAAGCCGTTAACTCAGCAGGAACAATCGCCCACTCGTTGAAAAACTGTTGCAAACCAGGTTCACCTAAGCTAGCTTGCAGCATTAGCTGATGAACAAAAATAACAACGTTCAGCGCTAGTAGCGCATAGACGACAACAGGAGTGATAGAAGTCGGATTGTCGTCTCTTAAAGGAACCACGGCGCTAATAAATTATGATTCCTTATTTTACAAGGTTTGCTAATAATCCGTGCGAACACCCTAATTCCTCTAATCCCTCGAAACATTAAGACGTCCAAGAATCCGACCTCAGTTTGCACTCTTGTCAAAGGCGATCGCCCTTGGTAGACATAGGCCAAGACAAAACGCCAGAATCAGCATCCAGCTTTGCAGACAAACCAACTGGCATGGCCGCATTTTCACCGTCATGACCGAAAGGCAGACCCGATACGATGGGAATTTGCAAGTCGGCTAGGCGATCGCACATCACTGCTTCCACACTCAAAGTCGGCCCCGGTTTGGTGGGCTCACAACCGCTAAACCGCCCTAGCGCAATTCCTTTGACGCCGTCAAATCGGCCCATAGACCGCCATTGAGTCAGCATTCTATCCAGCCGATACGGCGCCTCGCCAACATCCTCAAACGCCAGAATTACATCCGTCAGATTAGGTTCTGCCTCAGTTCCTAGCAGGTGCGTCGACACACACAAATTCCCCGGCAGCAGCGCACCGCTGGCCACGCCACCGCAACCCCGCTGCGCCCAGCCACGCCCCTGCAAAGGCCGAATCTGATGCTGCTCTACCAGCGCAAACAGCCGTTCTATTGACTCAGTGGGTTCTGCTGCTAGCGTCGTCAGCACCGGGCCATGCACGCCAGCCACCCCCTGCCGGCTCAGGCTCCATAGCAAGCTGGTTATATCCGAAAATCCGATCAGCCATTTGGTCTCCTGGTTTGTGCTTCCCTGAGCAAGACTCGCCTGGGGCCACTGCCAGTCTTCTAGCAGCCGAGTGCCACCATAGCCGCCTCTAGAGCACAAGATCCCCTTGCACTCAGGATTGTTCAAAGCCGTCAGCAGCTGCGATCTTCGCTGTTCATCTGTCCCCGCAAGATAACCCCAACTATGGTCATATCCCGGACTTAGGTGAATTTTGTATCCTCGCTGTCGCCAAATCGCTAGCCCTTCTTCGAATAGCTCAGTTGACTGTAGGCCACCGCTCGGTGAGATAACGCAGAGCAGATCACCAGGTACTAGCGCTGGCGGGAGCTGGCAGATAGTATGCGCAAATTTCATAGCCTACACAACTTCTGTTGTTGGGCGGCTCATCTTACCTAGATTGCGCTGCATAGTATCACGCAGATGATCTGAGAGCTGATCGATGGTGGCGGTGCGATCGCGCTGATAATCCTCTAGATAGTCTTTCAAATTGATCGGATCACCAATATAAAAACAAGCCTTGCGAGGGGCTTTCGGTGGAGCATGCTCTAGATGAAATACCTCTCGCTCTATCCGCGTCAACGTATCTAGAAACCGCTCTGGAGTTGGCGCTTCTGCCACATAGCCATCGTAGATCGCATCAAAGTTCAGCAAGCGCACCGTATCCCAATACACTTCTTCACGGGTAAGCCCTTCAGGTCCTAACAGCTCCGTCCGCAGCGCCTTCTCATCTTCAGTAGGTTCAGTCTCATCTAGCATCGCCTGAACTCTATACACCCGCTCGCGCATTGGCACGTTCAAATTGGGCTTGATTTCTAACGCCGTCTCACACTTTTCAATAAAAATCTGCCTAAGCCGATTGATTCGTTGATTCCAATTCAACTGATCTTCGCTGACTAAACCTGCTTCCTGTTCAATCCTTAGAATGACCTGATTGGCTACCCGGCGGAGCCTGCGATAGTTACGTTTTTTAGTCTCACTGCTAGTGGTGAGATCGGGGGTAATCTTCAGCCGTTCTTCTAGCTGTGAGAGTGTCTTCTCGATCACCTGACGCATCGGCTGGCGATAGCGATACTTCAGACTGATAGGAACGACAAAAACGTCAGGGGCTTGCTCAGGAGAGCTTGTCTTCTTGGCCATCTGCGCTAGCGCTGACATCGGTAGCTGAATTGCACCTGGGCGAAAAGGCATAATCGTGTCGTTCTGATACGAACAGCCGCCTTCTGGGAAAATCACCAGCCGACAGTCAGGCTGCTTTAGCAAAGTCAGTGTTTGACTAATGCTGGTGCGATCGCCCACACCGCGCCGAATAGAATAGCAGCCCAGCCGCTGAATAAACCACCCCATCAGTCCATCAAACGCCTCATACGCGACGACGTAGTGAAACAGCTGCCCAATTCGAGCTGACAGTACAAATAGCGTCATACCATCTTCTAGCGTCGGATGATTGCATACCAACACCATCCTGGTATTGCTATCGATCGCCCTTACCTTAGCCACCGACTCTTCTGAGACCGATAGCTTAGCTTTATAAAGAATTCTGGCTAGCACATAGCTAATGCTCTGAACTAACCTAGCCATCAGCGGAATCTGCTTTGGAGGATAGAAGGTTTTAGGTTCCGTAGAACGCTCTACCAAACGAGCAAACAGTTGATCAGCAGCCATAAAAAATGCACGAGATCTGTGACCTCAATATATCGGTAGCCGTGTCATCCCAGCCGCTTCCTTTAGACAACGCTAGAATTGTCCTGCTAGGCTCTCATAGGGTCATATGGATTTCATAGCTAACGGATAGTGCTAAAGCGTCGATGGGTCAAGCTGTAGAAACGTCCGATAAACATAGCGCCAGCCACAGCTGATCCGGTGTACTGTCCTATCCACAGGCCCACCGCACCCCAGCCGACAAGAAAACAAAGCACATAGCCGCTGGTAATACCTATTCCCCAAAAGGCGATCGCACTCAAAACTACAGGCACTTTAGTATCTTGCAGTCCGTAGAGCGCACTCATCGCCACCCGCTGTATACCATCGGGTACCTGAGCTACAGCCGCAATCAGCAGCAGATTCATCGCGATCATGATCACCTCGGCGCTGCTAGCATCCTGCGCATCAATAAATAGAGCGATCAGCAATGGCCGGAAGATAAATAGAGCGATCGCGCTTGTCCCCAAAAAGATAGCCACTGCACTTGTTGCGACTAAACCAGCTCGCCTGGCACCCCAGATATCACCTTGGCCAAACCACAGCCCGACTCTAGTCGTCACCGCCTGCGACATCCCAATCGGCACCATAAAGATCAGCGCAATCACCTGAAACGAAATCTGATGCGCTGCTAATACCTCTGTGCCCAGACTACCCGCCATAAACGCTAACGTCGTAAACATGCCTAGCTCTAGAATTAGCGTCAGAGAAATTGGCGCGCCAACCGTCGCTAGCCGCCGCAGAATTTTACTATTTGGATACTGCCAGTCATGCCAAAACTGATACTGGCTCACCTCCGGATGTCGGAAAACGTAAACCGAAAAGAGCAAAAGCATCAGCCATAGACTGAGCGAACTGCCTATCCCTAGACCTAACAGCTCCAAACGAGGAAAGCCAAATTTACCAAAGCCCAGGACATAGTTGCAGGCAATATTAAACGCCGTTCCAATCGCGACCACGCCCGTGACCACATTCGCCAAAGAGAACGCCGACAGATAGCCTCGCAGCATCGCAAACCCCAGGGCCGGCAGCACCCCAAACGCAATGCCGCTGTAATACCGCTGCGCTAAAGCCACCACTGTTGCTGGCTGCTGTAGAAAAGTGAGCACGGTTGTCATCTGAGTTAGCAACAGCATGAAAGGAATTGCTAGCAGCAGAGACAGCCACAGCCCTTGTCTAGCTAAACCCGTCAACCGGTGCTTCTTATCTGCTCCATAGGCTTCGGCAGCAAGTACGCCTACAGACATTACAAAACCAGTGATGACCGTCAAAGCCATTTGAAAAGTGGTAGAGGCCAATCCACCAGCAGCTAGACTGGCTGTACCCAGGTGGCCCATCATAATCGTATCTACGAAGCTAACTGCGAACTGAGCAACTTGGGCGATCGCCAGTGGAATCGCCAGCTTCAAGAATGCCTTGATCTCTAGAACCACACCAAATTTCGGACCTTTGCCAACCGCTCTTGCCCATGGTACCGGCTTAGCCTTTTTCCTAGGGAATTTCCCTCTCATCGCTTCAGCCTGCTAGAAATCTTCGGTCCAAATCTCAAAACTAAAGTATCCACCCCTCAATCACTCTTCCTAATTAGCGGCGCCGCTCTAGCTAGCGATACCTCTGATTAGGCACTTTTAAGCCAAACGCTGTATTGCTTCGCAACAATGCTAATCTGAAGCTTTACCATTAACAGCGCCACTACGCCGAGGATCTCCAGCACCTTCTAAGCCTAATTCCATTCGCCCCACTGTATGCACACCGCCAAAGAACATGTTGGCCTGCTGCCACTGCACGACTTCTTTAGTACCAAACAACGTAGTGAGATCTGACACAGCGGACGCGCTCACCGGCAAGTCCAATTCAGGCTCTAGATGAAACACCCCATTCTCCCAGTGGATACGAGGCGCCTCCACGGCCTGCTTCATCGACATACCGAAGTCCAATACGTTGCAGATGACCTGCAAAATAGCGGAACGAATTCTATTAGAGCCTCCCGAGCCTAACACTAGCTGTGGTCTTCCGTCCTTTAATATTATGGTGGGTGCCATCATCGATGACATCCGCTGATCTAATGGCCAGCTATTAAAACCGTGTGGATTGAGATCTTCCTCTCCTAGCATATTGTTCAGCATGATTTGGGTACCCGGTACGACATAGGACGCCCCTTCACCATTCGAGCTAGTAACACTCGCCGCATTCCCTTCATCGTCCATTACACTGATATGAGTAGTACTACCCCACCGGTTAAGCCCTTTATCCATGAGGTCATTAAGCGGTTTGGCATATTTTTCGATGAGATCGACAGCTAGAAATTTATCGACAATAGCCGGATCAAAGAGAGATCCGTCTAGGTGCGATCGCCTTGCTTCATTCGTCCACCGCATCGCTTGGGAAAGCAAGGTCAAATGCTGCGCTGATCCAAACGTCATCGCACTCAAGTCAAACTGATTCAATAGCTCCAAGCAGAAAGCAATCAGCGCTCCGCCAGCGCTCGGTGGGGGGTTGGTTAGCATCTGAACCCCTCGATAGTTCACCTTCAGCGGCACGCGCTCAATCACATGGTAGTCGCGAAAATCAGCCAGCGTTAAATAGCCGCCCTGCGCTTGAGCGTCTTTCACAATCTGCTGGGCAATCTCGCCCTCATAGAAGGCCTTTCTCGCAGCTTGATCGCCTAAGCTAGCGAGGTATTCTAGGGTATCGGCAAACTGAGTCATCTGTAGCTGTTCGCCAGCTAGCAAGCGGTGCCCTCTTGGCGCATAGATCTCTCTAGACGCTGGTGTCGCCATCAAAATTGAATCTAGCAGTTCATAGCAGTAGCCCTGAAAATCACTCACCGTGACCCCTTTTCTAGCAAAGGCGATCGCGGGTTCAGCCACTACCTTTAGCGGTAATCGACCTAGCTTTTTATGCACGGCTAACGCGCCCGCTAATAGCCCCGGCACTGCGATCGAGGCTAGCCCGATATGAAACTCTTGAATCGTATCGCCAAAGTTCGCCTCAATGGGATAGAAATCAGGCTTAGTAGAAGTAGATCGAGTCTTGGGCGTCTGCGTGAAGAAATCAAACAGCGTATCTGTATGGCTCTTTGCCTGATGTGCTAGTAAAAAGCCGCCTCCGCCCAAAGAAGTCAGCGTCGGCTCTACAACACAAGCTGCTAGCAAAGAGGCGATCGCCCCATCGAAAGCATTGCCACCCACTGACAAAACTTCCTTTCCAGCCTCAGCCGTAAGCTCGTGGCCTGCCGCTACTACACCTGTCATCTCACACCCTCACAAAATAAATCGAATAACCAAACTAGACACAAGATCCGATAAATAGAACGAGGAAAGTAGGACAAACGTATTACTTTTTCTTGTGAAACCATTATTCTCGGTAGTAATAAATTAAAGTAAAAAGTAAGCAAAGAAAGGACACTTGCCGTAAATGGCTATTATCGCTCTCAAAGCCTGGTATCTCAGCGACTACGAACCTATTCGCGATCTAGAACAGCGCCCTCATGATCTACGGCTAGCCAAAAACAGCCTATTAAAATCAGCATTGCGAGCCGACTTTCTAGAAGATATTGAGGAAGTTAAGCAAGCCGAATGGTTTCAGCGCTATCTAGAAGGCGATCGCGTTGAATTTTATATCGAAGGCAGTGGGATCTACGCGATCGCCAATATCGACCTTATCAGCCACGAAATCTACTTCGCCAAGCAAGACTCTCTCTCCAATCTTGATCCCACTATCTTTTTTAGCTACCAAACCGAATATACCGACTCTAGTGACCTACTTAGAGATGCGCTCGAAGCTTTCATCAAAAAGTTCAACAACAAATCTCGCCTCCCGATTAGTTTGGTTGAATCCAATCGACTCAGCCAAGGCGCAGTCAAGATCAACAGCAACCTCATGAGACAGGTGAGGCGATCGCTACTATTTATTGCCGATGGCACGCCTATCCACACCATCGACGGCACCCCGCCGCAGCTAGTCCCTAGCCCCAAAGTCTGCGTCGAGATGGGCTATGCTCTCCAGAGCAAACGCCCTGAGCAGCTGATCCTAGCTCAGATGGAACGCAAAGACATGCCTGGCCAGTTCCCCTTCGATACGCCCACTCGCAATCGACTAAGCTTCGAGAAAAAGTCTGAGTTGACCAAAGCACTCCCAGAACTACTGCACGAAAGGCTACAGCGATTTAATCTATAGCAATTTACACTTAGCTAGCGGCCTATCCGAACGCTAGAACCTATGTTCTATAGAGCGTTCTATAGAGCTAAGCGTTTAGCTTTATAGTGAAATGCAAGTGAAATACACACCCCTGTTTACCACAAGCTTGATGCTATAGCTAGATAGCACAAAATAGGCTCATCCGAGCTGTTGGTGAAACAACCCAATCGGAATCGTTTACGACGATGCGCTACTTCCTGTTCGAGAAAGAACAGATAGCGCTCAAAACTGTTGCTTTCAGTGTCTGTGAGTCTCAAACAAAGAATCACAGTCTACACCTTTTTGGGCTCTCGCTACACTGCTATACATGAAGCTAGACTGGGCATGCTAGAGATGGCTAGCCTCCTAGCCATGCTAGAAATGATAGGAGTTTTTTTAGGTGGATGAAATTAATATCTCGTTTGGAACCCCTGGAAGTGACTATCTCTCAAAAATATTTGCGCACATACCTGCTAGCAACCTTTTACCGGGTGGAGAAGAATTTCAGATCGTCTTAGGTAGAGCCGGAAACGACACTCTCAACGTTTATGATCCGACTAGCGAAGCGCCTGATACGCCTAACGTTGACCTGCTTATCGGTGACCTATTCGATAACACTCCAGAAGAGTTCAATGTTTTCTCCCAGATTTTAGCAGGCAACTTGTTTGCCATCTTAGCTGCAGACATACCGTCAGTGGGCGCAGACAGGTTTGTCTTGGGAAATGAGTCTCACGCTTACTACACCAACCCTAGCGCGCAGGCGCTAACAACAACAGATCCAGGTGGCTTCAATCAGTTTGCTATTATCTATGACTTTGACCCAGAACAGGACGTCATCCAACTACACGGTAGCCAAAGTAACTATGTTCTTCAGGAGCTTGAGGATTTCCCTATTGAAGGACTTGGGCTATTTTCAGGAGAAGCCATCTATTCAACGGAGACTGGCGCTGCTGATTTAGTGGGTCTAGTGGTATCTACACCGGAAGTTGATTTAGCTTTAGATGGTGACTATCTTCAGTATGTGGACAAAGCTGTTGAAGGTAAGCCAAAACGAAACAAAGGGCGAAGAGGACGAAAGTTCGGTACGCTAGCGCAGGATCAGGGATATGGCATTGCGGTAGATCCTAGATGGGGTCAGGTGTACGTTACGGGGATTACAACAGGCTCTTTAAATGGCCCTAATCAAGGCGCTACGGACGTCTGGCTAAGCAAAATTAGTCGTAAAGGTAGGCCGCGCAGAAGGAAGTCTTTTCAGCTAGGAACTTCTGGCGTGGATAGTGCCTACAACGTTGTTACGGACGCAGACGGCAACTTTTATGTTGCAGGGGATACAGAAGGTAGTCTCTTCGGTAGTGATGATTCACCCAACGGTAGCGATGCCTGGGTTGCGAAGTATGCTCGTAACGGAAAGTTTCTGTGGGGACAACAAATTGGCGAAAGTGTAACAGGTGGCTTTTCATCGACGAGCACAGGACTTCAGGTCGATGATGATGGCAACGTTTATCTATCTGGGCTAGCGATTAAAGCCAGTCCTAATCCTGCTTTTCCGATTCAAGATGACGCTTGGGTCGTCAAGCTTGACAGTTACGGCGAGCAGCAATGGTTCACTCAGATAAGCGATCCGCTTCAGCCTGACGATTCGCCGCTGGCAAACACTCCCTTCTTCGACGAAACCTATGATCTAGCGGTTGATACCACTGGCAATTCTTATCTAGTTGGATGGACTCAAGGACTCACCGAGCCCGCTGATCCCTCGCGCTCTATTTTGCAGTATGATGCCTGGCTCTCTAAGGTAGCGTCCGATGGCACGATTGAATGGACCCAGCAGTTTGGTAGTACGGACGAAGCGCAGGAATTCGCTTGGGGTGTTGACACCGACAGCGAGGGGAATATCTATGTTACGGGATGGACAACGGGTACGCTAGGAGATCAAAGCTTTGGATCATACGATGTCTGGCTTGCTAAGTTTACGCCTGACGGTGGCGATCCAGTTTGGAAAAAGCAGATTGGCTCTACTGGGGATGATGGTCAGCTTTTTGCAGACATCTTGATTGATAGCTCTGATAATCTTTTTGTCTCAGGCTACACCAATGGTGATCTAGATACTGACGAGTTGACTAACGGCGGCAGTGGTAATGACTACGATGCCTGGGTCGGACGTTTTGATCTCGATGGGACTACCCAGTGGATTCAGGAGTTTGGGCTTGAAGGCAAGGATGATTATGCGACTCGTCTAGCTATCGATGATAGAAGGGGCTGGCTCTATGCAACTGGGTTTACAGAAGGCCCGCTAGGTAACGTCGACCCTTGGGTGACTAAGCTAGATGCTTACAGCGGTCAACTCCAAAACTTTCCCCTTTCTCCATTAGACGGCGCTGTATAGTCTCTGTAGCTTTTGTAGAGTTGCTGAGAAGATTCCTGTTGGTTCAAACGGTTACAGAACAACAGGAATCTCACCTACAGCGATGCGAAGATCGCGTCACCGCACGGCGCTAGGGAACGCACATAAAGACAGCACAAGCATGTATCCTCATGCTGCTATGCAGAATTTGCTGTGAGCTGAAGTTACAAAAGTACTCACCTTAATCTATGGAGTCTTTTGTAACTCCGGTTTTTCTTCTGGCAGGATCGCACCTTCTACGGGACAGACCTGAAGGCAAATGCCACAGTCAATGCAGGTGTCAAAGTCAATCCAGTACCAGTCAGTGCCTTTCTTGTTTTTCCCAGGACCTTCGTGAATGCAGGCTACTGGACAAGCATCGACACAATCGGCAACACCTTCGCAAACGTTGGTCACAATAGTATGGGACACAATTTTCTTTCACTTAAATAGGGAGCATGCGCAATTAGCCGCTCTATCAAGCTTAGTTAACAATCTCTATATCAGGCAAGCCTTGATCTGAAATCCACGCAATTTGGTTGATTTTGCGTTTGTGCGCGATCGCCCTTACTTCATCGGGTGATTGATTCAAGTCCAAACTCATCTCAACCCGCACCACGTTGGCTGATTCTCGCGCTTTCTGTGCATAGCTTAGGGCCGCAGCGACCGCATTTTCATCCCTTGGCACAATCAACCAGTCACTGGGAGGTGTCTCTTTTGGCATCTGACTATCCGGCAGCAGCGCTCTGTGTAGCTGCTCGATATTGAGCACAAACCCAATGCCTGGAAATCCCTCGCTGCTTGGCACCGGATCATAGACAGAGAGTAAGTCGTCATAGCGTCCGCCTTGTCCAACCCTTTGAGCACCGTTGATTACCTCGAACACGATACCCGTGTAGTAATCAAAAGGGCGGATCAAACTGAGATCAAGGATAACTGACGGTATGCTGGCACCCTGCTGTCGTTGCCGGTTGAGCAAATCGATCAATGATTTGAGCTGAAAGGCGATCACCCGCTGCTCTTCATCAAGATCAAAATTCGCTAGCTTCGCAAAGATCTCATCTGGCGCCCCTCGCAAATCCATAAGCCGCAGCGCCAAACTCCGCAAGTCATCTGATAGCGCTAGGCCGCTAAGCGCAACGCGATCTAACTTTGCGATAGACTGCCGGACCGCTTCGCGCCGCTCTTCAGGGAAAGGAGACAGCAACGAATAGGTCAAAGCCGCCTCACCCAATACAATACAGGTATCAGATAGATTAAGCGCACTTAAGCAATCGGCCACCAGCAGCAGCACTTCTATATCTGCCATCAGACTGCTGCTACCCAACAGCTCTATCCCCGCCTGATGATATTCCTGCTGTCCACCCTGGGTCCCTGTCGCAGAACGCCGAAAAACATTCGCGTTGTAATAAAGTCGCTGCGGGTAGGTGACTGAAGCTAGCCGAGTGACCGCAGCCCTAGCAATCGAAGCTGTCAGCTCTGGACGCAACCCAAGTCGTTGGCCACCTAGCTGATTCATCTGCAGTTCAAGCACCTCAATTCGCTCAATCGCACCGCCCGCCATCAGCGTATCCATCGTCTCCACAGTGGATGTAATGATGCGGTGATACCCCCACCGACAGAAGACTTCTTCTAGCCGATCTTCTATCCAACGTTTTTGAACAACATCTAACGGGAGCAGGTCTCGGCCCCCTGTAGGAGGCTGGTATGTTTTTCCTTCTGGGTTCCCTTCCGGCATCTATTTTTTCTTTCCACCAAACAATCCAAGTAAAAGACCGCCTCCCTGCTTTCCCTTTTTTGTGCCCTTTTTTGTGCCCTTACTTTGGGCCTTGACATCAGCGTTGCCTTTCCTAGAGGCGGTCTGCTTACGACTTATTGGGTGCTTGCTTGCGCTGAGTTTGTCCTGTACCGTTTGGGCGGTTTGGTTCTCAGGCTCGATGGCAAGCGCTTGTTTCGCATGTATTCCAGCCATCGTTGCCTGCCCAGATCTAAGGTATAGATTAGACAAATAAGCATGGCAAGGTGCACTTTTGGGATGGGAGCCGATCGCTTCTCGCAGTTCTAAAATACCGCGAGAGTAGTCACGCTGCGCTTCAAATTCTTTGGCCCGACGGATATAGCTATCGATAATAGACGTTCGAGCTTGTCCGCTCATAGGCCGAACTCTAGTCGAAGAGACAGCTGACCCAGCAGTTGTAGACTCTGTAGTAGCAAGCTTCGAAGCGATAGGAGCTTTCTGAGTTCCTTTATTCAGGGTTCCTGTTCTGATTAGATAGACGGCATTAAGCTCACTCAACTCACCGATTACAGATTCCACCAAGTCTAGAGTGTCAAACTGCGTACTGGCTATCTGTTTGATAGCAGCAGCATACTCAGCTTCTAACGGATTACTATCTAATAGCTTCCGAGCGCGATCGCTGTTGAAGGAAACAAGGTCAGGCGCTCCGATGAGCTGTTGCTGCTTCATCTTCAGTAGAAATTGATGTTCTCTTAGCGGTTTACCTTTACTAAGCACTTCATAGGCAGGATTCACTCGTTTAGAAAGCAGCTGACTAGCTAGCTGTCGCTGCGCTTCAGTAGCTTCGTGCAAACTGTCTGGATGGAGCTGGCGGGCAATTTGTAGATAGCGTCTTCTAACTTGGCTAGGCTCTGCTGATAGAGAAAAACCTAGTATTGCATGGTAATCAATCATGCCAAGTTGAAAGAGCCCTGCTTGTATAGACATAGCCTTTTATAGATCATCGATAGTGACCTCAGAGTGCCCTCGATCTGTGCGCGCTACTTTGTGCGCTGTAGAATCTTTGTGCGCTATAGAATAAATCGCTGTTTGTAGAGGGTTGTGCTATTCGTGGATTTTTGCTATGTCCAAACTGAATGATCTAGAGCAGGTAGAAGTAGATAGTCGTCAGGCCTGGCGTAACTGGTTGAACGAAAATCAGTCTCGCTCTCAGAGCATTTGGCTAGTCACCTACAAAAAACATACAGGCGATCGCTACTTGCCCTATGACGCCATTGTTGAAGAAGCGCTGTGCTTTGGCTGGATTGATAGTTTGCCTAGAAAACTAGATGCAGACCGAAGTATGCTGTTGCTTTCACCGCGCCAGCCAAAAAGCGTTTGGTCAAAACTGAACAAAGAGCGAGTAGACAGGTTAGTTCGCGATGGCCTAATGACTCCAGCCGGGATGAAGAAAGTTGAGAGGGCAAAGGCAGACGGATCTTGGAACTTCTTAGACGATGTGGAGGCTTTACAAATTCCAGATGATCTATCTGCGGCCTTGGCAGCAAACCCAACCGCTAAGCAAAACTTCGAAAAGTTTAGTCCATCTGGGAAAAAGGGGATCTTGCAGTGGATAAAAATGGCAAAGCGATCGCAAACCCGCCAGCAAAGAATTGAAAAAACAGTAGCGCAAGCTGCGCTCAATAAGAAGGCAGTTTAGAAGAAGACAGTCTTCTAGATTGACACAATCAAGATGTGCGGATAAGAGAAGTGTTTACACCAGTCAGGACAGAAGACGGCTCAAATACGTTTTACTCAGACGAATTTGATGAATGGTTTCACAGCCGAGCAGGTGCCTACAACGAAGCCCAGAAAACCTACGTTGAAGCGTCCAACATCGCTGGTAGAGCCAGACAGAATAGCCTATCTATACTCGATGTTTGCTACGGACTGGGATACAACACAGCAGCAGCGCTAGAAACAATTTGGGGAGTAAATCCACAGTGTTTTGTGAATCTAAGGGCGTTAGAGATTGATGTAGAAGTCGCTAGAAGTGCGATCGCACAAAACCTAACCCAGAACTATAGTCCTTTAGCACAGGTCCTAGAAGACTTAGCAGCCCACTACAGCGCCAAAAGAGCAACTCTATACGCACAATTAGTGTTAGGTGATGCCCGCCAGCAAATTCAGACCCTAGTTAATCAGGCATGGCAAGCAGATACCATCTTTCTAGACCCGTTTTCTCCTCCCCACTGCCCTCAGCTATGGACGCTAGAATTCCTAACGCTAGTTGCGCAATGTCTCGATCCGAATGATGGAGTGCTCGTCACTTACTCCTGCGCAGCGGCTGTACGCTCAGCCCTACAGTCCATCGGTCTGACTATCCGCTCTACTGACGCAGGCAGTCGCAAATGGCCAGGCACTATTGCCAGCTTTTCCCCTGCCGCCCTACCGCTCTCATCTAGACAGCTCTCTAAGCAAGAACAAGAACACCTACAAACCAAAGCCGCCGTTCCCTACCGCGATCCGAGCCTGACCTCAACCGCCTCAGAAATACTGGCTAGGCGAACGCAACAACAGTTGGACTCCGATCTGATACCCACTGGCCCCTGGCGGAAACGATGGGCCGCGTTCAAGCAATAATGATATCAACCCGCTAGTAGCTAAAGCTATGGAAAAGTTCTCTTATCTTGCTGACGTTCAATGGCTCTATGAACACCTAGATAGTCCTGATCTCGTCGTCATCGACACTCGCTTTTCTCTATCACAGCCACAGCAAGGCTACGAACAGTATCGAGCAGGCCATATTCCAGGCGCTTACTACCTAGATTTAAATCAAGATCTCTCCAGTTCCGTACAAGACCACGGCGGTCGCCATCCCCTGCCAGACTGGGATACATTTGTAGATAAGCTTGACCAGATGGGTATTCATTCAGACCAGCCAAGTGGACCTACCCAAATCGTCATCTATGACGATTCACGGTTTGCTTTTGCTGCTCGCCTATGGTGGATGCTCAGATATCTTGGCCACGAGCAGGTCGCCATACTAAATGGCGGTATCCAAGCTTGGAAATCAGCCGGGTTCGCCTTAAGTAAAGAAGTTCCTGTACAGAAATCAGGAAATTTCGTGCCAGATCCTCAGACTGATTGGATTGTAGATGTTGAAACGGTGCGGCAGCAAAAAGACAAGCCGGACGTCGTCATCATTGACGCTAGATCGCCTGAACGCTGGCAAGGAAAAGTCGAGCCAATTGATCCGGTTGCAGGTAGCATTCCTAGCTCAGTCAATTCATTTTGGAAGGACACCAGCACAGAAGATGGGCGGCTCAAAAGTACAGGTGAGCTAGCCGAACACTGGAACCGCTTAGAGCTGCCGCCCGAAACCATCGTTTACTGTGGATCAGGTGTGACGGCCTGTGTCAATCTCTTCTCACTGGTAATGGCAGGACACCCAATGTACAAGCTCTATCCTGGCGGCTGGAGCGACTGGTGCTCGTATCTATAAGCTAGTGGTCGTATTTACAGGAAGTATCTATGCCAGATTGTCCAGGTTGTTGGCAAATACACAGCTAGGTTGTAAATGACAGTTCGAATCTATGGCAATCGCGAAATCAAAACGCTAGCAGGGGAAGCAACCAGGCCAACTTCTGCAAGGGTTAGGGAAGCGGTGTTCAATATCTGGCGAGGGCGGGTTTTGGGTTGTCGCTGGCTAGATCTGTGTGCAGGGAGCGGGGCTATGGGAGCGGAAGCCCTGTGCCGGGGAGCAGCAGAAGTTGTCGGGATTGAGAAGTCGGCGGCAGCTTGCCGAGTTGTAGAGCAAAACTGGTTGAAGGTAGCCAAGACTAGCCAAAAGCAGCAAATCATCAAAGGTGATGTGGTACGTCAGATCAAAAAATTGACCGGCAAGTTCGATTTGATCTACTTTGATCCGCCTTATGCGGCCAACTTGTATCAACCAGTGCTACCCATGCTGCTAGATCTGTTATCGCCTTTGGGCCAGGCAGCAATAGAGTGCGGTACGCGGCAGTGTCAGCTTGGTCCAATTCCTCAAGGGCTAGAGATTGCCAAGGAGAAGAAATATGGCAGTACCCACGTCTTTTTTTTGCGCTTTACTTCATTTGATTGCTCTAATAAGTATTTATAACTAAAGCATCTATCACCCTGCTGACAGAGAGAACAATGGCTAGAAGCCTTATGTATCAGCACAAAAAGCGACTTGTTGCCTCTGAGCCTAGCTAGGGATCGCTACATTTAGCCCTGCACAGATGAGCATTTTACGGCACAATATGAATTAAGAAACATAAACGTTGCTAAAGTCGCTGAAGAGGGAATCAAGATGGTTGCTACTGCTGTTGATGTCAAAGAGCCTACTCAGAAGCGCCTGTCTATGCAGGTTGCAAATATTGCCGAAGACACCACTACCCTGCGATCGCAAGACTGGGATCGTGATCGCTTTGACATCGAGTTTGGCCTACAAAACGGCACTACCTACAATTCCTTCATCATTCGTGGCCAGAAGACAGCGCTAGTAGACACCTCTCACGCCAAATTTCGTGAGCAGTATATGGCTGCGCTAAAAGGGGAAATCGACCCTGCCACAATCGACTACATCGTGATTAGCCATACCGAACCCGACCACAGTGGTTTGATCCGTGATGTGCTGGCACTAGCCCCAGACGCAATAGTTGTCGGCGCTAAGGTTGCGATCGCCTTTCTCGAAGATCTCATTCATCAGCCCTTCGAGCGTCAGATAGTCAAAAGCGGTGAAACGCTAGATCTGGGCAATGGTCACGTCCTTGAATTTATCAACGCGCCCAACCTGCACTGGCCCGACACAATCTTTACCTTCGATCACAAAACCGGCATTCTCTACACCTGCGATGCGTTTGGCGCGCACTACTGCGATGAAGATACCTTTGATGAGGATCTAGAGGCGCTTTCACCAGACTTTCGCTTCTATTACGAGTGTTTGATGGGCCCAAACGCGCGCTCGGTGATCTCGGCAATGAAGCGAATGGACAAGCTAGATGGGAATATTACAACCATTGCAACAGGCCATGGTCCACTGCTGCGCCATCACTTAGAGGAGCTGACTGGGCGCTATCGAGAGTGGAGTCAGCAAAAAAACAACGCCGATACTCAGATCGCTGTCTTTTATGTATCTGACTATGGATTTAGTGATCGCATTGCTCAATCGATTGCTAAAGGCATCGACAAAACCGGTGTGGGCGTTGAGATGATCGACCTGCGCTCAGCCGATGCCCAGGACGTTAACGAGGTCGTCAGCCGCTCTACTGGCATCATTATCGGGATGCCACCGTCTACAGGTAAAGGCTCAGAAGCCACCCGCGCGGCGCTTGGCACAATTCTAGCAGGGGTGAATAGCAAGAAGACCTTTGGCCTGTTTGAATCTTATGGCGGCGACGATGAACCGATTGATCCACTCCACACCAAACTGCAAGATTTGGATCTAAAAATTGCTTTCGAGCCGATTAGAATCAAAGATACGCCGACTGAAGCCGTATATCAGCTTTGCGAAGAGACCGGAACTGACCTAGGTCAAGATTTAGCTCAATCTAAAAAGATTAAGAAGATTAAGGCGCTAGATGCCGATCTGCAAAAAGCCCTAGGCCGAATTAGTAGCGGACTCTACATCATTACAGCGACCAAAGGGGATGTTCAATCAGCTATGCTAGCCTCCTGGATCACCCAGGCCAGCTTTGAGCCTTTAGGCTTTACTGTTGCCGTAGCGAAAGATCGAGCGATTGAATCTTTGATGCAAGTTGGAGACACCTTCGTACTCAACGTTCTAGAAGAAGGCAACCATCTACCGCTGATGAAGCATTTCTTGAAGCGATTTCCACCCGGTGCGGATCGCTTTGCTGGCATCCGGACTAGACCGGCAAACAACAACTCTCCTATCTTGGCAGATGCGCTGGCCTACCTAGAGTGCGAAGTCTCTAGTCGAATGGAACTTAGCGATCACTGGCTCGTGTATTGCACCGTCGATGATGGAAAAGTTTCAAAGGAAGAAGCGATCACTGCAGTTCACCATCGCCGAGTCGGTAACTACTACTAACAACTTCTAGGTTGTTATTAACTAGTCGCTGATAGCGCTACGTTCCCCTACGGTTATTTCTCGTTTAGGTAGGGGTTCTTTAGGTCAAAGTCCTTAAACTCCCAAACCCTTAAGCTCCTAGATAGAAGAGAAACTATAATGACTGCTCAAACGCCGACTGCTCAGACGCCGACAGACGAGAAGCCTGTAGAAGCGACCTCCTCCAGCTCGAGCAATTCCAATCGTCGCGATGTACAGATACTGCCAATCGCAGCAGATACGTTTGTCTTGCGATCGCGCTCTTGGGGCCGCCTACGTTTCGAGATTGAATATGCTTTAGAGAAAGGAACAACAGCCAACAGCTATCTAGTCAAGGGCAACCAGATTGCATTGATCGATCCACCCGGCGAATCTTTCTCTGAGATATTTATAGAAGCGCTAAAAAAAGAGATCGATCCGCATGCGATTGACTACATTGTTCTAGGCCATACCAATCCAAACCGGATCAAAACCCTCGAAACACTTTTAGAACTCACACCGCAAGCAACCATTGTTTGTTCCCTACCAGCAGCGCTTACGCTTGAATCAGCCAACATAGATCACCCAGTTCAACCTATCAAAGGAGGAGCAGAGAATGATATTGATCTTGGGCAGGGTCACCACCTAGAGTTTATTCCGACCCCCACACCCCGTTGGCCCGACAGTTTGTGCACTTACGACAGCTACAGCGAAGTCCTTTTTAGCGACAAGTTCTTTGGCGCTCATGTCTGTAGCGAAGAAGCTTACGATCTAAACCAAGAGACGCTGCTAGAAGACCAACAGTATTACTTCGACTGCCTGATGGCACCGAACGTCCGGCAGGTAGAAACAGCGCTAGAAAGGCTGACGGCCTATGCGCCCCGTTTGTACGCAGTAGATCATGGACCGTTAGTTCGCTACGGCGTTACGGAGCTAACGCAGCGCTATCACCAGTGGGCAGATGAGCAAAAGAAACGGTCGCTCTCTGTGGCTTTGATTTACGCCTCTGCCTATGGCAACACAGCTACAATCGCTCAGGCGATCGCCCGCGGCATCACCAAAGCAGGCGTTTCGGTCAACTCCATCAACGCAGAACAAGCCACCACCGCGGAAATTCAGGCAGCCGCTGAAAACTCCGCTGGTTTCATTATGGGATCACCTACCCTAGGGGGGCACGCACCCACCCAAATCCAAACGGCGTTAGGCGTGGTGCTCTCTGCCGCGAGTAAGACTAAGCTCGCAGGCGTTTTTGGCTCTTTTGGCTGGAGTGGTGAAGCCATTGATCTACTAGAGAGCAAGTTCAAAGATGCGGGCTATAGCTTTGGCTTTGACCCGATTCGAGTCAAATTTACACCTGAAGCTAGCACCTTGCAATACTGCGAAGAAGCTGGAACAGACTTTGCTCAACAGTTGAAAAAGGCTAAGAAGAAAGCCGCTCCTAAGATATCAGCATCGTCTGTAGAAAAAGCGATTGGCCGTATCGTCGGCTCAATGTGTATTGTCACTGCCAAGCACGGCGATATCAGCAGTGCTATGCTTGCTTCTTGGGTAGCTCAAGCAACATTTACCCCACCCGGCTTCACCGTAGCCGTAGCCAAAGAGCGCGCCATCGAGAACCTGATGCATACAGGCGACAACTTTGTGCTCAACATCTTGGCCGAAGGCAAACACATAGGGCCGATGAAGCACTTTCTCAAGCCATTTGGCCCGGGTGAAAATCGATTCGAAGGTGTTGAAACTCGCGAGAACGAAGATGGACAGTTAATTCTAGAAGAGGCGATCGCCTATCTAGAATGTCAGGTTGCCAACCGAATGGACTGCGGCGATCACTGGGTCATCTACGCCACCATCAGCGGCGGTGAGGTGATTGACAACGACGCTAAAACTGCAGTCCATCACCGCAAAACAGGCACACACTACTAACGCGATCGCACAATGTGATTACAGCTCTGGCGCACTTCAGCTTCAGCTCTCGACTAGCAAAGTAAGGTCGCATTCTTACTTTGCTACATCTTTAAAGCTCATGTCTAATCAGTTTCGCACCCCTGGTTATAACCCTGTTCGCAAGCTAAAGACTATTCTTTCAGGATTGCATATTGCTGTCGTCACCGATTTCAGCGTTGCTTATAAAGTTGTTCTATCGATGCCTATTCTGGGCTTTTCCTTTTTCCTTCGTCGGTGGATAGATGTCAGCATCATCCTACTCGCTATGGGGCTGGTGCTAATTGCTGAATTGTTCAACAGCGCTATTGAGGTTCTATGCGATTTTGTGGAGCCCCAACACAATGAGCAGATCCGAATTATTAAAGACATTGCCGCCGCTGCTGCTGGTCTAAGTATCGGGGTATGGGCTGTAATTTTAGGCATAGAAATGATTCGTCTTTTCAATGCCGCAGCCTAAGATAAAAATATCGCTTACGCACTCACCCCTATGGCATCTCCCTTTCCGGGCATGGATCCCTACTTGGAGCAACCCGCTTTTTGGTCTTCCTTCCATACGCGGTTAATAGTTGCGATCGCCGACGCCCTAGCCGTCGACCTACGACCCACGTACTACATTGAAGTAGAAACCCGCTCCTACATGGACACACCAGAAGGTGAATTGCTAGTCGGTATTCCTGATGCAGTTGTATTAAAAGACGCCCAACTTGATGACAGCATTCGCGAAGAGCGATCTTCTTTGGGAGAGTCTCCGCCATCGCAGCCAGCCTCTTCCGTCATGCTTGAACGACCACCTATACCCGTAACGGTACCAATTCCCATAGAAGTCAAAGAAAGGTATCTAGAAATTCGTAAAGTCACCGATGATACCGTCATTACGGTCATTGAGCTACTATCACCAGCTAACAAGCGTCCTGGAAAAGGGCGTGATACCTACGAAGCAAAACGTCTTTCTGTGCTAGGTAGTCGGTCTCACTCGTAGAAATCGATTTGCTACGAGGGAACCCACCAATGTTGATCAGGACTACGAATGGACTTTCTGATTACTATATTTTGGTGAGTATTGCTCAGCAACGTCCCCAAGCTCAACTTTATTCATTCAGCATCAAAGAAACATTGCCAAAGTTTCTGATGCCGTTGCAAAGAATGGACGAAGCGATCACTGTAGACATGCAAACAATTTTTGTTGGCGTATGTGAACGTGCCAGCTATCCATCACGCATCGACTACAGCCAACCCATTCCAGCACCGACTCTATCGCCAGAAAACCAATTTTGGGCCGAGGCCTTACTCAAGCCCTATCAGCACTCAAGAAATACATAGAGCCTGCTCTATTCCTTACTTCTAAAGGCGGCACCCAGATTCGAACTGGGGATAAAGGATTTGCAATCCTCTGCCTTACCACTTGGCCATGCCGCCGCTGAAGCACTAATATATCAAACTTTCGAGACCTCTATACCAAAGATTATCCAGGGCACTCCAATACATCTTCGAATCAGACCGTTTACGAAAGAATTTGAGCAATCATGCTATTGGCTTGACTTTCGTAGCTGCCACCGAAAAGGTTGTAATGATTGAGAATGTGATACAGGTTGTAGAGCACTTTGCGCTGTCGATAGGCGGTGGCTATTGGCAAAACTGAGTCGTACGCCTGATAGAACTCATGCGGGAAGCGGCCAAAAAGTTCGGTCATCGCTAGATCTGATTCGGGGTCGCCATAGTAGGTGGCAGGGTCTAGAATAACGGGCTCTCCCTCTACGGTAATAGCAGCATTGCCGGACCACAGATCGCCGTGCAAGAGAGAAGCCATAGGGGTATGTGCCCCAATCAGCCTAGGAATAGCGTTCATGAGTTCATCGCGCCGGGGAAAATAGCCACCTTTAGCATGGGCTAGCGAGAACTGGGGGCCGAGCCGGCGATCGCGCCAAAATTCCACCCAATCCTCACACCACTGGTTCTGTTGCGGCGTCGATCCAATCGTATTATCCCGATGCCAGCCATATCCTTGCGTGCTAGTTGCTTTGTGCATCGCCGCCAGCTGCTCGCCCATTCGTCGCCAAGCGCCACCACTACACCCTCCACCCAGCTCGAGCCATTCCATCACAATATAGCTAAGCGAGTGGGTTACGCCGCAGCACAATGGTTGTGGGACTCGAATTGAGCGGCTATCGTACATTTCTTGCAACCCATCCCGCTCGGCCTCAAACATAGCGAGCTGAGTAGCGTGATTAGTCTTGATAAAGAAAGTCCGTTTGCGATCAGAAACTTTAGCAGCTTGGTTGATACATCCACCGCTCACAGACTGCTGAGTCTCTATCTGAAAGGGCGCGTTGGTTACTTCGCTAATGTGCTTAGCAATTTGTTCGGCCACAGGTCCATTTAGGGGTGCCATAACTTCTACGCCATGTTCTTTAATATCAAGATCTCTAGACCACATCGGCTCTAAACGTCGGCTCTAAACGTTGGTTCAAATACAGTACTGGTACTCTAAGCCGTTTGGTCTAGACAGGCTTGAAGCTGACCACACCATAGGCATGGGTCGGTAAATAGCGCTGTACAGCCGCTTGAACGGCTTCAACACTGACATCGCGGATGCACTGCGGATAGTCAATCGCATGGTTAATATCGCCTGTGATCGATTGATAATAGCCATAGAGACCAGCGCGATCGCTCGGCGTTTCGTTACCAAAGATAAATCGATTAGCCACCTGTATCTGCACTCGGCGCAGTTCGGCGGCAGTAACTGGTTCATCGTGTAGCCTTTGTAGATGCTCGATAATTGCTGCTTCGGCTACAGCCAACTTTTCGACTGACGTCCGCGCCGAAATTGAAAAGATGCCCTGGTTGCAAAAAGTCATATTGCTTGCCGAAATACTATTGACGAGCTGGCGCTGTTCTCTAAGGTCATGGATCAATCTAGCCATTCGGCCCTGGCCCAAAATAGAAGCAACCACATCTAGAGGATACGTTTCTTCTAGAGATTGCATCCCGGGTACCCGCCAATCCATCACCAGCCGAGCCTGTTGCAAAGACTCATCGATATACTCCATTCGGCAAATTTTGGGAAAGGGCAGTTCAGGATGAGACGCGGGTACTTGAGACTTCATTTCATCGCTAGCATAGTTGCGATCGCTACGAGCCAGCGCCTGATCAAATCCCTCTTCAACAATTCGAATCAGCTCTTCTACTGGCAAATTGCCCACTGCCACCGCCGTCATATTCTGTGGTTGATACCAGGTGTGGTGAAAAGCTCTCATCTGCTCAGCGCTTAGATCTTCAACCACGCTAGTAGGACCTAGCACCGGACGACGATACGGCAGCGTATCAAAGCTCATTTGCATAGAGCGATAGAACGCGCGCCTTTGGGGGCTATCTTCTGCCCTACGAATTTCTTCTAGAATGACGGGACGTTCTTTATCAAAATGATCATCTTGTAAGCTAGCGTTCAGCAGCAGCTCTATCTGCAAGGGGGCTAGCGTCGCAAAATCTGGGGGGGCAGTCGTGATGTAATAGTGCGTATAGTCCTGACTAGTCGCGGCATTCGTATGCGCGCCTCGCTCTTCGATTAGCCGTTCAAATTCGCCAAAGCCAAGGCGCGGCGTTCCCTTGAAAATCATGTGTTCTAGGAAATGTGCCATACCGTTGATAGCATCAGATTCCACCTTAGAGCCGATGTTGAGCCAAACGCTAAGATTGACGGCATCGATTGGCATGTGCTCGGCAATTATGGTCAACCCGTTAGCCAGACGGCGAATAGTCGGAGAAGTGATCTCACTTGAGGTATGACTCACCATGGGTTCAGCGAACCTAGCCTTAGATTTAGCTTTAGATGAAGTGATGTCTGGAACGGCGGAAGAAACCATAGAAGTTGGGGCTTTGCTCAAGATTACTTTGCTCGTATTTTGACACTCCCCACGGATGAATCCGGGGGATTCTTCATTCTACGAGGCGACTTGCTCAGCAAAGCCGAGGCGCGGCTGAGTAGCGGTCATCTCTCCAGAAGCGTTTACTCTGTCTAGCAGAGTCGTTCCCACATGCCCTGTGGTACGTATTGCTGCACTAAGTACATTGACCGCTGCATTTTTATCTCTATCTAGCCGACAGCCACACAAACAGGCATGAGTCCTAGTAGATAGAGACTTTTTCACTATCTCGCCACAGCTAGAACATTGTTGAGAAGTATAGGCAGGCGGCACCGCTACGGTGATTCTGCCAAACACTTTCCCATATCGTTCTAGCCACAACCTGAACTGATACCAGCCTGCATCGCTAATCGACTTAGCTAAGCAGTGGTTCTTCAACATGTTTTTGATTCTTAAGTCTTCGTAGGCGATGAGGTCGTTAGATCTCACTACGCACCGCGCCAGCTTCACGGCGTGGTCTTTACGCTGCCTACTCACTTTCAAATCAAATCGCGCTAGTTTGTTGATAGCCCTTTTGCGATTGTTGCTTCCTTGCTTAGTTCGAGCTAACCGACGTTGCAAGCTGCGACGTTTAGCTTGACTCTTGCGATAGAAGCGGGGATTCTGTTCTTTATGCCCGTTGCTATCGGTGTAGAACGACTCTAAACCTACATCTAAACCCAAGGTTGTACCCGTAGCCTCAAGTGACTCAGAGCGGTCTACCGCGATGCAGAACTGACAGTAGCAGCCATCTGCACGGCGCACTAGCCGCACCCGCTTAATTAGCTCTACTGGATAGCGAGCTAAGTCCCAAGTGCCCACCAGCTTCAAAAGGCCAATGCCTTTTTTATCGGTGAACTGGATTCGCTTAGCAGCAGTTAGCTTCCATCCAGAAGTTTTGTACTCAACAGAGCGAGCAAACTTCTTAAACTTAGGGAAGCCAACTGGCTTAATCCCTTTCTTACAGTTATCGTAGAAACGGCTGATAGCTGCCCATGCCCGTTCAGCATGAGCTTGTCTAGCCATACTGTTGAGTTCATTCGCAAAAGGAAACTCCTTAGCCAGTTGTTTGCACAGCTTGCTTAAGTCATATTTAGACGCACCTCGATTGTCCATCCAATAGCGCAAAGCTTTGTTCTGCACAAACTGACCTGTGCGAATGGCTTCATCTATGGCGGCGAACTGTTGGGGCTTCGCCTTGACTTTGTACTCTACAATCAACATGCTATTACGCTAGCATATTGAGCGTAAAACTAAGGCAAGGTGCATACAAACATTGATTGTTCGCTAACGCTCACCTAGCTTATATCCCCATGTCTGAAGCCAGGGGCTTTACGCTAGATCTTGGTAATGAAGAAACTAGGTAAGCGCCTTTGTCCAAGTACATTTGGACTAGGTATTGGACTATGCATATGCCTTACTCAGCCATTCGCTTAGCTATCTTTGGCTATCCAAAGCTACGCAAACGAGCGGTTGCGCTAGAAGTAGGCAGATAGCAAGTGAGCAAATAGCAGAAATGCTAGCCGAGCTGATGATCAATCAAGCGCTCATTCAAAACGTTTTAGCTAATAGCAAGTCAACCTATGCGTAATAAGATAGCGCTTACTCCGTACCTATTCTTAGCACCTGCGTTAATTGTGCTGATTTTGATGGTGTTTTGGCCCGCAGTGCAGGCTTTTCGCCTGAGCTTCATGGAATATGGATACGATGTAACACAGGCACCTGAATGGGTAGGTCTAAAGAACTTTCAGAGACTGTTCCAAGATAGGGTGTTCTGGCAGACGCTACGAAATACAGTACTGTACTTAGTTTGCGTAGTGCCCATATTGGCGATCGCACCCCTGCTCCTTGCTATTCTAGTTAACCAAAAGCTTAAGGGCATTCGCTGGTTCAGGGTGGCCTACTACACGCCTGTTGTGGTCTCAATGGTGGTTGCAGGTATTGCCTGGAAATGGCTGTATGCAGAAACTGGCCTACTCAACCAGGTTTTTTCTAGCATTAGTGGCAAAGCGATTAGCATTCCCTGGCTAACCAGTCCAAACTGGGTGCTATTTAGCGTGATGGCAGTCACGGTGTGGAAAGGGCTGGGCTACTATATGGTGATCTATCTAGCGGGATTGCAGGGACTGCCTGCCGATCTGTATGAGGCAGCAGCAATCGATGGCTCCGATGGCTGGCGTCGGCACTGGGATATCACGCTGCCGTTGATGAGACCATATATATTTTTGGTTGGAGTGATCAGTGCGATCGCCGCTACCAAAGTATTCGAGGAAGTCTTTATCATGACGCAAGGCGGTCCTCGCAGTGCCTCCAAGACCGTTGTTTACTACGTCTATGAATCAGCCTTCAAAGATCTAGACATGAGCTATGCCTGCACTATCGGGCTCGTTCTTTTCCTAATTATTCTGGCACTATCCTTCGTCCGATTAGCACTATCAAATCCAGCCGATGCAAGCACACAGCTTTAGACGCACGGTTTTAGACAGAGATCAGTCAAAGTACTTGCAGTTGAGCCATTATCCCCAGCTTGGTTCTCGTTAGACCATTCTCATGAGTCCCTGCTGCCCAACTAAGATCTCTCTTAAAAAGCTGACGATACCCACCCAGATAATTGGCGAAATATCTACACCACCAATCGGGGGAACTAGCTTGCGTACCGGAATTAAGAAAGGCTCAGTAGGCCAGGCGACCAAAGCCCACGGTAGCTTGTTCAGCTCAACTTCGGGATACCAAGTGAGAATGATACGAAAGAGAAATAGCAGGGTGTAGAGGCCAAGTAGTAGGCTAATTGCCAATATTACAGAGCCTGTAGAGAAAACATTTGACATAAGAGAAAAAGCAAGGAAAAGATGAATTTCTATCTACTAGCTTAGTGCTTCATCACAGGTTAGTGGAAACTTTGCAGCTCACACTTTGCCCGTAATTTACCAGTGATTGGAACTAACAATTACTAGCGGCTTTTGCTTTTCAAGGATGGCAATTGCCGATATTATTAAGACTAATAAACAAATACTTTTGCTGCTCCTTGTGCTCAAGCCAAGGCATATTTCTATGACTCCCTCTTTGACCAACTTTATGCTCAGCTTGTTAGCAGGTCTGCTGATTGTTGTAGTGCCTGCAACTATTGCACTGATCTTTATCAGCCAGCGTGACCAAATCAGACGTGGCTAAGTTGAGCATAGCAATCAAGTCGCTAAAGCAATCAAGCCGCTTAAATGCTAGTGTCTATAGCTGCTATACGGAGTGCTGTGTGCAGTATCTTGGCTTGACAGCGTCTTTGTCTGCATCAGAATCTTTGTCTGCACTTTGTCTGCATAAGATTGACGCTACAAAGGTCGCCTAACATAGCTGTTGAGTGACTAGCAAGCCTGCTGAACAATACAAGACTAAGCAGACAAAGAGGAAATCATAACTGGGAGAACATGACTGGGTTCTCCCAGTTTTTGCGTATTTTGATTATGATCAGTAATTAGGTAGGCAGTAGCTTTGCGCTAATGTGACTTTGACTTTATAGAGGCTAAATAGGGCTTGATAAAATCACAAGTTAGAATAGATGACTGACATTGACCGTCTTCATGCTATTTGTAAGGGTCAATACCTGTTTGATGAGTAGGTTTTGCACGAGTAATAAGAGGATTCAGCTGTGAATTTTGGAACACCTGTTCCGCTATTAATAGGCATCATTCTGATTCTAGGTGCGCTAGCGCTGTTTTTCTTAGAGAAGTTCAGACCTGGCTATGAGCGCGATTCGGATAAGGTATATGCCGTTCTGCTATTGATTTCTGGCCTCTTTTTACTGGCTCATTTAGATATGGAGCTGCTAGCCTCTTTTCAACAACTGTTGATGGCGGGCATGCTCACGACGCTTTTAATCGAAAGTATTCGTAGCCGATTGCCAAAATCTGACCCACTGCGTCCGCCGATTGAGCCCATGGTTGATAGGCGTCCTCCTAGAAACTATGACAGGCCACCCGTGCGCCGAGGCTACCGAGCTGAGCTAGATGATAGGCCAGCATTTCGTGATCGCCCACCGGCTGATCTTCCGACTGTTCGTGCGACTACGCCTAGAATGAACCCAGCTCAAACAGCATACTGGCAAGATGACTACCCTAGCTACACCGACAATCGTACCCCTCGTCCACCCTACGAAGAATATAGAGGGCCTGCCGGTCGATTGCAGCCTAGCCCACCTATCAACAACGGCAGACCCAACAATAGACCCGACGACCGATTCGACCGTCCTCCCAACAATCAATACACAGACAACGCTCAATACGGACAGCGTCCACCTGCGTCTCGTCCGCCTGCTCCGATCTCACCACGCCCCGACGAAGCACCTGAGCGTTCTCCTCAGTATCCACAAGAAAGACAGCCTAATCCTTACCAGCAGCGATCTTCCGAGAACAGAGCTGAGAATATAGCCGAGAGCCAATCCGGGAACAAAGCTGGCCGTCAGTCCACCGAAAGGTTGGATAGTCAACCCAATAGAGCCTCCAACAGTACACCTCGACCATCCACCGGTCAGAATACTAACAGCGAGCGGATGCTCAACATTCGCCCCTACAGTGAGGCACCAAAGTTGGATGATGACTATCGTTCTGGTAATCCATCAGAGGAAACGCCATCAGGATATTAAGCGGCATATTTGACTGAGCTGGACGCCTATTGAAATTAGCTAGTAACAGTAAGCTTGCAGAACGGTCCCTTCAAACTGCCCTCCAATTTGGCAGTGATATTGGAAGGCAGACTCATGCCCGCTGTACTACTAGGCTGTGCTACTAGCAAGCACAGCCCTAGAGGCAGGGCGCCAGTCTACCGGGCGTAAGTGCGAATATTGTCAGGTAGCGATTGAGTATTTGATAGGCAAGGGTCTGGAATGGGCGCTTGTGGAGTGAGTGCTAATGGTAATACACCTGCCCAAACAGGTAGTGCGTAGTCGGCTTTAGCATCAACCGGTGGCCCAGTACGAACCTTAGCAGAAGCTTCAATGATTGGCAGGCTAAGCACGCAAGTCTCAGCAAGCTCCTTTGAATTAGGCGATCGCACCTGATCCCATCTCCCTTCGATAATATGCTCTGTAAACGCCTTTAGCGCCGTCATCTTCTCCGTCTCTTCAACCACTGTCTCTGCTTTACCGAACAGTACAACCGAGCGGTAGTTCATTGAGTGATGGTAGGCAGAACGCGCTAAGACCAGACCGTCTAGCAGTGTCACCGTAAAACAGACATCAATCCCTGTCTGTAGCGTTCTGATTAAGCGACTAGCACTCGCTCCATGAATATAGACACGCTTACCAACGCGGCCATAGGCAGTTGGAATTACGAAAGGCTGACTGTCGACAACAAACCCGACCTGACAGACTAGCCCTTCGTCTAAAATATCTGTGATCGTTTTAAAGTCATAATGCCCGCGTTTGGGCACACGTTTGACTTGAGTTTTGGGCGTTTTGGTTATTTGTGATTTCATCGTGGTCTAGCCAAATAGTGAACCATAGCGTTTGCTACTTAGCTCTATATGATCGCGATAGGTAGAACCGTTGATGCATAGAGAGCTAAATATTTAGCAATTGCTAAATACACTTGGCAATTGCTGTACTGCTAAGTTAGTCGTTAGATTGGCTACTTCCAAGAGCCAATTCCTACTTGGTTAACCAGTCCAATTTGTCTGGAGTATGACTGGAGTATGAATAGTTTCTTCGATTGGGATCTAGTAATAGATCTCAGGCCAGACGCCGAGGTAGCGCTACATCGGCAGATCTACGATCAAATTCGGCAGGCAATCTTGACAGGAAGGGTGCGATCGCACCAAAAGCTTCCAGCTAGTCGTCAGCTGGCTGAGCACCTAGGCGTCTCACGTACCACCGTTACTATGAGCTATGACCAGCTCATTAGCGAAGGCTATCTACACCCCAAGCCAGGTGCAGGAACGTTTGTGTGCGCCCAGGTGCCTGATTCATTTCTCAATACGACCCTTAGTGCCCCTCCAGCGACTCTAGCAACTGCAACACCAACCATCAGTTACCAAGTAGTACAGTCACAACCCGCTACAGTGGAGCACTCACCGCTCATTGGGCTACTTTCGACCTATGGTAATCGCCTGTGCCAGCTATTAGAGCCCGCCGCAGAGCCTGATGAGGTTCTTAGCTTTCGTTACTGGCAGCCCGATGTCTCACTCTTTCCGACAGAACAATGGCAACGGTGCATCAACTATCATCGCACTAGGAATACAGCCTGGATGGGCTACAGTTCCGACAAACTAGGCTACGAGCCACTACGCGTCGAGATTGCCAACTACATCGCTCAGACTAGAGCTGTCCACTGTCACCCAGATCAAATACTCATCACTCAGGGCACCCAACAGGCACTGAGCTTGATTGCCAGAGTAATGTTGAATACTGACGATGTGATCGCCCTAGAAAATCCTGGCTATCTTAGCGCTAGAAAGGTCTTTAGCAGTCATGGTGCCACCCTTATTCCTGTTCCTGTAGACAACGACGGCCTGAAGATCTACGAACAGGATGGCTTAGCTTCCCATTCGGCATTCTCGCGAATCAAGCTCGTCTACGTCACACCATCCCACCAGTTCCCGACTGGCGTTCTGATGGCGCTATCCCGTCGACTAGCGCTGCTGCAGTGGGCACAACAAACCAATGCTCTAATCATTGAAGACGACTACGATAGCGAGTTTCGCTATGGTGGTAGGCCCATTCCTGCGTTGCAAGGGCTCGACACATACCAGCGAGTCCTCTACATCGGCACTTTCTCAAAGGTGATGTTTCCAGGCATACAGCTTGGCTATATCGTGCTTCCGCCTGCACTTATTGCTGTATTTGCTCAAGCTAAATGGATATGCGATCGCCAAACCTCCCTAATTCACCAAGCTGCTCTTGCCGACTTCATCGCCCAAGGACATCTTGCCAGACACATCCGCCGGATGAGAATCGTATACGCTCAGCGCCGCGAAGTCCTGATCACTGCGCTAGAAGAAGCGACACAGTCAAATAGTTCATCCACAGTATCTAGATCGCTTGAAGTATTAGGAGACCCTGCTGGGCTTCACCTCATGGCAAGACTGACTAAAGTTGAACCGTTCAACCACCAACAGTCCGATCAACAGCTAGTTTCACAGGCAAGCAGACAGGGTGTAGCTCTCTTCAGCACTCGGCCGTATTATCTATCCCCACAGAAGCCCTCGTCTGCTGCATCAAACGGGGAGTTCATCTTTGGCTTCGGAGGACTCCAGCCAACACAAATCGTAGAAGCTATCAACAGAATTCAGCCATATCTCTAACGCTGCCTAATTTTTTCGATTTCACTGTAATTTACTGCTAGTTTGCATAGCTCGAACAGGAATGACTCACAACCTATGCTCTAGCCCCTACTGTATAGCAAAGTAAAGATAGCTCACTTTATCTTAGTAGGCGTTCCCCGTCTGGGTGAGCATCCCCTTAGCGCTGTCAAAGGGGTTTAGCCGATGAGCATG
Organism: Synechococcus sp. PCC 7335; assembly: GCF_000155595.1. Classification (NCBI taxonomy): domain Bacteria; kingdom Bacillati; phylum Cyanobacteriota; class Cyanophyceae; order Synechococcales; family Synechococcaceae; genus Synechococcus; species Synechococcus sp. PCC 7335. The sequence goes on from NZ_DS989904.1 coordinate 4,499,990, forward strand.
TCCTCAGCAACTTTGCGAAAGCTATAGTAGCGATCGCGCTCGCTCAGCTTCTATCGCACTAGAAAAATAATTGCCCTGAACATAGCCGCAGCAGGTCTTCTGCAAAAACTGCCATTGGTCTAATCGTTCTATACCTTCAACCACCACGCAAATACCCAACGATGATGCCAACGTCAAGATAGAAGTCACAATTAACTCATCTTGCCGACTCGAAGCAACGGCTAGCTGCTTATACTCGCGTGAGCCATCCTCGGTAGACTGACCCAAACGGGAAACAAAGGAACGATCTATTTTCAGCACATCTACCGGAAACTGCTGTAGGTATGTCAAAGAAGAGTAACCCGTACCAAAGTCATCAAGGCTAATGCCTATCCCCATACTTCTTAGCTGTAGTAACGTTCTGATAGCTCGACTAAGATCAGCAACGACCACACTCTCGGTGACTTCCACATTTAGCTGCCTCGGGTCAACCGGATAGTAGGCTAGCAGCTCATGGATGTATTCTACCAAGTCGGATCGGCACAGGTGACTACCCGATATGTTGACGCTAACAGACGGTAGTAGCCCTTCCGCCTGCCATTTCACTAACTGCTCACAGACCTTTTTAAGCACCCAACGGTCTATCTTGAAGGTCAACCCTAACCCTTCTGCTACTGGCAAGAAATCGTCTGGCCTCATCAGCCCGCGTACAGGATGCTGCCACCGCACTAGCGCTTCAAACCCAACTGTTCGTCCTGTTTTGATATCGACGATCGCCTGATAACGCACCCGTAGTTGCTGCTGTTCAATCGCTGCCGACATCGACTGCTGCAATCCAACTTTATTGGCGATCGCAGCCTTCATCTCTGGGCAAAACACCGCATACTGAGTGTCTCCGCCAAGTGGAGTACCCTCTGTCATTGCAATATTCGCCTGCAACAACAACTCGCTACAGTCAAAGACACTCCGGTCAAATGCTTGCCTCTGTTCGCGGCTACTAGTCCGCATCGCTTCGGCAAAGGCTATACCCAGTCTTCCCTGGACGTGCACCAATTGCGACTGAACCCGAAATGTCTGATGAATAGACGCCAAGATCTGATCTGCTATCTGACGACTACGGGCCTCGTCGCCGGGACTAAGCAAAAGAGAAAATTCGTTGTCTCCGGTTCTTGCTAACACGTCCCGTGATCCCAGATAAGTCTGTATCCGCTGACCCACTTGTCTTAGCAGCTCATCAGCAACCCTAAAACCAAAAGCATCGCTGACCGTCTTAAAGTGGTCGATGCCAATAGAAAGCAAGGCTACACTGACCTCAGGCCGCACATCTAGAAGCCGATTGCCCGCCGAAAGTAGCGCTGTGCGATTGGTTAGCCCAGTCAACGCATCAATTGACAAAATAGACTTGATGCATCGCTCCTTGCCTTTTAGTAAAGAAGTCAGTCGACGGATACGCAGACACAATAGGGCCAGCATCACGCTTAAACAGCATGTCAACAGACCCAAACCAACAGCTGGATAGCTAAGTACTAAAGTGTTTACTTGCCACATCTGAGCAGAAGGATGGTGGACGTTCACACCACCTCCTTGAACCGACTCAGATAAACCTGACCCCTCCGAACAGGCCCAAGCATAGAAGGAAAGAAGATCGTAGGTAAAGAAGCGCACTCGATAGCTAACTAGCTGGTAGGTACTAGAAGACAATGACACAGCAAGTGTGAAAAACAGGCAGTGATTGAAAAAACTGCTTAAAACGAGTAGAGTCCCCCTATCAAGGCAGGGTACACCAAACAGGGCACCGCTATGAAACCCCTATTGGAATGAGAAGTCTTACCTATCGAGAACCAAGTGCTTAGGCAGCATCTTGGCCAGAATGTAAACCTAATTTCTCGTCAAAGCCTACTGTCATTCAACCTACTTTTCTATGGGCAAGAAAGGTAACTACCAAGAGCGTGACGACTATGAAGGCCCTATCTCTAAAGATTAACCAACGGTAGACTTCACATAGCTAAAACCTTGTAGCCTTCAGCCAGCTTGAGACGTAGGTTTGTCCGCTAGCCACGCATATTATCACGTAGATAGTTGCAACAAACTGTGAGGCGTTGTTAAAGATCGTAGAAAGAAACTTCTTAAAGACTATAGGCGTCGCTAGCGACGCCCTTTCTCTTAAGTTCAAACCCTAGGCTATTGAGTCTAATCAACAGGGCATACCCGCCGTCTGGCCACAGAGCACGATATCCTGATAAAGAAGCTGATTTTCTGCGCTAATTCTCTGCGCTGCTCTATATCTATCATTATGCAGATATATCTGGACTACAGTGCGACTACGCCCCTAAGACAAGAGGCGATCGCAGCGATGCAAACCGCCATAGCTCAGCACTGGGGGAATGCGTCTAGTCTTCATCAGTGGGGTAACCGAGCGGCTACCGTTCTAGAGAAAGCCAGGATCCAAGTTGCCTCTTTAATCAATGCGCCCGGCACAGAAAACCTAGCATTTACAGCGGGTGGTACCGAAGCCGACAATCTCGCTATCTTTGGGATAACCCGTCAATATGACAAACCACAGCACATCATTGTTTCAGCAGTTGAGCATTCGGCAATTGCCGCGCCCGCTCGGCAGCTCGAAGCAAGCGGCTGGCAAGTCACCTGGTTAGCAGTTGATCAACAAGGTGCTGTAAGCCCTAATGACTTGAGATCTGCAATCAAAGAGAACACTGTTCTAGTCTCGATCATCTACGGACAGAGCGAAATTGGCACCCTTCAGCCGATTGCCGAGCTCGGTGCGATCGCGCAAGCTAGCGGCATTCCTTTCCACACCGATGCTGTCCAGGTTGCCGGACGCCTACCGATCGATGTCCAGCAGCTGCCGGTTGATTTACTCTCTCTTTCCAGCCACAAAATCTATGGGCCTCAAGGGGCAGGGGCACTTTATGTGAAACCTGGAACCTCGCTCTCACCAATATTGTTTGGCGGCGGTCAAGAGAATGGACTGCGGTCAGGCACACAGGCTATTCCTAATATTGCTGGCTTTGGGGTAGCCGCTGAGCTAGCGGCGACTGAAATGTCAACAGAGACTTTGCGATTGATTTATCTACGTGATCGCTTTTTTGCTCACATGGCTAGCGTTCCAGAACTCGTTCTCACAGGCGATCGACGCCACCGTCTACCGCATCACATCAGCTTCTGCCTACCCCGTAGCAAAATTACTGGCAAAGCGCTCGTTCGGCAGATGAACCTAGCAGGCATTGGTATCAGCGCCGGTTCGGCATGCCATAGTGGTCAGCTCAGTCCCAGCCCGATCCTAAAGGCTATTGGATATGGCGATCACGCTGCTAAAACCGGTATCCGTATTACGCTAGGCCGCCACACAACAGAAGCTGACATAGACTGGAGTGCTATGGCACTTAGGCAGATAATAGCCAGATCAGTAGCACCAGAAGCTAGGAACCAAGCAAAAGAGACAGCCCCTACCGTGCCCCTTGCCCCGCTTTCCTAGCCTCTAATATCTCTAGCAACATCGACATCCCTAATAGCCAGACTTAGACGATTCACATCTTCTTAATAGCTAAACGCAACCTGTTCAACTGCTCGCTCGATTCACCCATTCTTCTATGTCCATACCTACCACCATTCCAGAGGCCACTAAACAGGCGGAGATAGCCACTCAAGCTGCCCTAGACGCCGGCATCTCTCTTCTTCAGATCGAAATGGCCATCCCGGAACTTAAGCACCAGCCAATTGCCCAGCAGTTTGTAGAACTCTTTAACGACCGACAGTTCAAAGTCCTTTTTCCAGATGCAGGCGCGGCAGCCCTCGCTAGAAGAGATTGGAACAATCCAGATTTTGTCATTCGAGGTCTAGGTGAATTGGCTCAGACCGTAGATCCTGAAGACGATCTCTATCTAATCGTCAATCCGTCAGCGGTTGAGGTCGATAAGGTAGAGGCGCTCTGTAATGAAGCGCTTGATCAGCCAGTGGTGTTACTTAATCCCCAATTAGAGGATGTGGCTGTTGTAGGTATCGGATATGCGGCTAGACAGCTACGCGATCGCTTTCTTAGCCAGATCGAAACCTGCTACTACGTTCGTCCAATTGATCAAGGCGTTGTCTACCGAGCATATCCTGGACCGTGGCAAATTTGGCGGGAAATCGGGCCTGACGAATACGAGCATGTACAAGATCTTTCGAATCGCCCCTCCAGTGAAGATATCGAGCGCATCCTGTACGATACCGCGCAGCCGGTTTCTGAAGAAGTCTCTAGTAAATCTCGAACCCAGAGTAATAGTCAGAGTAATAGCAGGAAGAAGAAAGGACTTTTTGCAGAACTTCAGCAGTTTTTGAAGGCCTTAAGTCAGTAGGCTAAACGAGCTTTTCGCCTTGTTCATACTCTCCATGTCTAATCATCTATTTATGACTATATCTTCACTGACCTTTCTCTACTGGTTTCTGGTGGCGCTGATGGGAGTTGGCATTGTAGGAGCCTTCGTTCCTGTGCTGCCGGGTACGAGTCTGATTGTAGGTGCTGTTTTGGTTTGGACTTTGGTCAGTCCAGCGGCAAGTAGTTTGCCCTTAATTGTTGCACTTATCGCGTTTATCTTGAGCTTAGGTGTTGGCTATTTAGCTACCTACATCGGCACTAAAAAAGTAGGCGCTAGCTCATGGGGACAAACAGGCTCAATCGTCGGTCTAGCTGTCGGCTTTCTTGGGTTATTACCTGCTCTACCAGTAGGAGGTCCACTACTAGGAATCATAGTCGGCTCAATGTTAGGTGCTTTTTTAGGCGAATTTCTCTTTCGCAAAGAGCTAGATACAAAAGAGCGGATTAAGCTTTCGTGCAAAGTTAGCTTAGCAGTCGTCGTTAGTTCTGTAGTCGGTACACTGCTTGAAGGACTGTTGGCATTTACAGCCGTCATAGTCTTTTTATGGAAGACCTGGCCAACTATTGCTGCAACATAAAACCAACAGCGATTATCTCTCAAAGGCTATCTCCTAGATCAAACTCTATCTTTCAAACGGAATGGCCCTCAACCAATGCTGTCGAGGGCCATTCCCAGATTCAACCAGATTTACACTAAGCAATTTTACACTAAGCAATAAATCCCAGATATGCCAGCCACTCCGATGCAACTAGCACAAGCCTAGAGCATACCGTTAGATGATACCGCCCATATCACTAGTGTCCTTAAGGAAACCGCTGTAAGCTTCCATACCGTGCTCGCCGATATCTAGGCCCTTGAGTTCTTCTTCAGAGCTAACCCGCAAGCCGATCAAAGACTTGATAATCACCCACAAAATACCAGTGACGACTACAGTGAACAAACCAATAGCAACGATGCCGATGATTTGAGCAATCAGCTGCGTAATCCCACCGCCAAAGAACAAACCAGCTTCGCCATCGAATAGGCCAACGGCTAACGTGCCCCAGATACCACAAACAAGGTGAACAGAGGTAGCACCTACTGGATCGTCAATCTTGATGCTGTCAAAAAAGCCAACTGAGAAAACAACAATGATGCCGGCAATTAGGCCCACTATTACTGCACCCCAGTAGCCGATGCCGCCACAGCCGGCCGTAATGCCAACTAGGCCAGCCAAGATGCCGTTGATTACCATTGATAGATCGGGCTTGCCGCTAAGCGACCAGGCGGTGAACGTTGCACCGATACCACCTGCAGCCGCAGCCAAGTTGGTCACTAGCGCAATTTGAGGCACGTTCAAGCTAGCTGCTAGTTCAGAACCAGGGTTAAAGCCAAACCAGCCAATCCACAGGATCAAACAGCCCAGGGTAGCAATACTCATGTTGTGGCCAGGAATCGCATTAACAGCACCATCTTGATACTTGCCAATCCGAGGCCCGAGGAAGATAGCGCCCATCAGCGCAGCCCAACCCCCAACCGAGTGAACCACAGTAGACCCAGCAAAATCGCTAAAGGCAACCCCCTCACCTAGGAAACTCATATCAGAAAGCCAGCCGCCGCCCCAAACCCAGTGCGCACTGATGGGATAAGAAATCGCCGTTAGCAGAACACTAAAGACAATAAAGCTAGAGAACTTCACTCGCTCTGCAACTGCGCCTGATACGATTGTGGCCGCAGTACCTGCAAACGCAGCCTGGAATAGAAAGAATACGGGCGTTGTTAAAGTCCCAAAGACCGGTTCAGTCGGATCGCTTCCCGCTAAGAAGAATCCACTTAGACCGAAAAGGCCATTGCCTTCTCCAAACGCTAGTGCAAAGCCCAGTGCCCAGAAAGACAACGTTGCCAAAGCAAAGACAATCAAATTCTTCGCTAAGATGTTGACTGCATTTTTTTGACGACAAAAGCCAGTCTCTAACATGCCGAACCCAGCATTCATGAAGATGACTAAAATAGCCGCAACAACAATCCAGATGTTGTCTAAAACTATTTGAACATCGTCAGCAGTGACTTCTTGCGCATGAGCAGCAAATCCCCAAGTGGCTACGATAGTGAATGCCAGGGGAATGCAGGCTAACCAACCCCAAGCAAATCGACGGCCAAACGCACGGCTCAATGCTCGGCTAGCCATCTCTGTAAACGGAGGTACATTCGCATCCCAAGGCGACGCGCTGCGCCTCGGATACTTTCTTTTTCTCATTGTAAAATTAGACATTATTGGTCGGGCGTTCCTAACGCAATTTCGACAGCAATCTATGGTCGCAAATAATAACCAAAACAAAGGCTATTGTTTGGTTGTGCGCCTGTCAAACTGATGGGTCTCATTCCACCAAGTCTGAGTCAGGCATTCTGTATCGTCTGATACCTTTAATGGGAGAACGGGTGCTGTCTTGCTGATTTCTAAAGCCGACTTTAGCGAAAGTTTACAAAATGTCTCTCAAATCCGAGAGTTTTAGGTATATTCCAGGTTGATATCGAGCAGTTTGTAGCATTTCTCAACATCAATCAAACTTAGTACGTGACTAATTTCTCAGTATTATTACGTAGCTGTTCTGACACAGCTCTGACATATCTGACATACAGCTATTGTTACGAACCAAATATAAACTGACATATATCAATCGACCCGCTAACCAATTAACTGGCTAGCGGTCTCACGCTAAGGCATTGCTTATTTCTGCTAGGACTAATTAACGTCAGTTCGGGATAAGGAAAGCTCGAAGAAAGGAGGATAGGTAAGCTGAAGTTGTAAAACCCATCAGCCCTATCCTCCACTATGTTCAGCTTAGAAGAACTGTTCTGCCACGTCGATGACTTCTGCCAAGTGTTTGAACCCCTCTGGCAGCGTCAACTGCTAAGCCACCATCTAAAGACGCGACAACGCGCTCGTTCGCTGAGCCTAAGCGAAGTGATGACGATACTCATCGGCTTTCACCAAAGCCACTACCGCACCTTCAAACACTACTACGTTCATCATGTATGCCAGTACTGGAAGCAAGCGTTTCCAACGCTAGTCAGCTATAACCGCTTTGTCGAATGGACGCCCTCTTGTTTGTTTCCCTTGTGTTGTTATCTGAAGCGCTGCTTCGGCCGTTGTACAGGCATTAGTTTTATCGATGCGACCAGTCTATCGGTCTGCCACAACCGTCGGATCTGGCAGCATAAGGTCTGCAAAGATACGGCAGCTAGGGGCAAAACCTCTGTCGGCTGGTTCTATGGCTTCAAGCTACACCTCGTGGTGAACGAGTGCGGTGAACTACTCAACCTCACCCTGACCCCGGGCAATACGGACGACCGTGAGCCCGCCTTTGACTTACTTACTGGACTATGGGGAAAAGTCTGCGCAGACAAAGGCTATGTATCGAAGCAGCTGGCCAAGCAACTACTCGACGCGTTCAACATCGAGTTCTTTGCTAAGCCTCGGCGCAACATGAAGAACCAGCTAGTGCGGCTAACTGACAAGCTACTCTCGCGCAAACGTTCCATCATCGAAACGATTATCGACCAACTGAAGAACATTTCGCAGATAGAGCATTCTCGTCACCGTAGTCCGGTCAACTGCTGGGTCAACATCCTCTGTGGACTGATTGCTTATTGCCACCAACCGAAGAAGCCTTCTCTCCATATGGAATGGGAACTTCCCCCTGCTGCTTAACCCGAACTGACGTTAATTAGGTAGGGCTGATTAAAGATGCAGCAGTTATGTATTGAGCACTCACTCAAGTACTAACCTATGTATCCTATGTATTGATCATGTGCTTGAGATACTGCCGGGCGCCCAATCCAGAAAGATGGTTTTGTTTGTCATTCACCATCAGCGCTAACTGTTGGCGATAGTCGAGGATTTTTGCTTGAAGCGTCTGGTCATGGGCCGCTAGCATCTGCACAGCAAGCAAACCCGCATTTTTAGCGTTGCCGATAGCTACCGTAGCTACTGGAATACCCCGAGGCATCTGGACAATAGAATAAAGTGAGTCTACCCCTGAGAGAGTGCTGGTTTTGACTGGAACACCAATAACGGGTAGCGGGCTGAGTGCGGCGACCATACCGGGCAGGTGTGCAGCTCCTCCCGCACCCGCGATAATCACCTTAAGGCCTCTGGTATGAGCTGCTTCAGCATAGGCAACCATCCGCTTGGGCGTGCGATGAGCTGAGACAATGGCAACCTCATGAGTAATACCAAAGTCTTCGCAAACGGCGATCGCGTCTATCATCGTCGGCAGATCCGAATCGCTGCCCATGATGATACCAACATCGACTGAGCCCTCATGTAAATCTGACTGCGTGTCTGGCTTAGCATTTGGCTGAGTGTCTGATTGGAAATTGGTCGGTGGCGCTGCCTGAGGAGTTGTCATAGCCCTAGGTGTCTTTCTACTTCTATAGTGGGTGGATATAGCCAGTATCATGCATTAGGACATCGGCTAGTCGAGTTGCCCGCTGCCATACAACGGTTTCAGCCAATGAACCTGTCCTAAGCAGCTCGGCAGATGTTAGAGTATTCAATCTAGTCAGCGCTTTTGTTTATGGCGGATAGTCGCGTTATTGTCAACGCTCGCCTGCCCCAACGATCAGGACTCCATCAGATCACAGTAGAGGCTAGGCGCATTAGCGCGATCGCCACCCAAGCAGATCGATTGCCTCCTACAGCAGACTCCACAGGCAGTGAAATAGATGTTCAAGGCGATTGGATCTCACCGGGCGCAATCGATCTACAGATCAACGGGGCCAAAGGACTTGCTTTTCCTGATCTGTGCATTGAGCAACTTGATCGATTACAGGATATCTGCGAACTGCTGTGGCAGCAAGGCGTCAGCGGATTTTGTCCAACCCTAGTTACCACGTCTCTGAAAAACTTTCACAGAAGTCTAAAGGCGATACAAGCTTTCCAGGACCATCAAAAGCAGCACTTATTGCCCAATAGCGCCACTGTTTTAGGGGCCCATTTAGAAGGCCCCTTCCTAAACCCAGCAAAGAAAGGGGCCCATCCTAGTGAACATCTACAGCCGCTTACATTAGAAAAACTTAAGCGCGTGGTAGATAAGTTCGCCCAAACTATTCGCATTATCACACTAGCGCCTGAAATAGGCACCGAAACAGACCTTATTCCCTGGCTAATAGAACAGAACATAACCGTTAGTTTGGGTCATTCACTAGCAACCGAAGAACAGGCAAACAAAGCTTTTAGCCAAGGGGCAACGATGGTAACCCATGCTTTCAACGCCATGCCAGGGCTTCACCATAGAGAACCAGGTTTATTAGGAGCAGCACTGACTAACCCCAGCGTCTTTTGCGGCTTCATTGCCGACGGTGAGCATATTAGCAAAACGATGCTTGATTTGTTGCTTCGAGCCGATCGAGCCAGCAGTTGGCAAAACAGCAACGATTCAGATAGGCAGAATCAAAGAACGACTACATTGTTCCTAGTAAGCGATGCGCTTTCTCCACTAGGTTTGCCAGACGGTGTGTATCCGTGGGATAGCCGTCAGATCGCAGTGGTCAATGGCACCGCGCGGCTATTAAATGGAACGCTTTCAGGAACCACGCTGCCGCTCATAGCGGGTGCTCAGAACCTGGTGCAGTGGGGGCTATGCAGCGTGGAAGAAGCAATTACGCTAGTCACCACCACTCCTCGACAAGCTATTCACCACCCTGGGATCCAAATACATCAGCCTGCCCAACTTCTTCGCTGGTCATATCGAAGCGATCAGCTTCGTTGGCAATGGCTGTTATAGATAGTAGCTGTTGGTAGCTGTCCACCTAGCGGCTGACCATCTAGTAACTGATCAGATCAATTAGTGGCAAACGCTATAGTGCAAAAACACTTCATCTGCCTTTACCTGGCAAGACTTAAGTACCAACTGCGGCGTACGAGGCAGCGTAAACCCTAATCCACCAACTGGAGTAGGTGCTGTTTTCCCCCCAATCAGCAATGGGCAAACAGTGAGATACAAATCGTCTATCAGCCCATCGCTGAGCAAAGAGGCAACCAGTTCACCCCCTCCCATAACCACCAAATTTTGAATAGCGGGGCGATCAGCCGCTGATGACAGAGCCGATTTTCCACAGAGCAAATCCTGCATAACAACGTGCCAGTTAAAGGGACGCTCAGTAATCAGAACATGTTCGAATGGCCGCTCAATATCTTTTCCTTTTCTGCCTTCGCGCCAGGACTGCATTCCTTCGAGCGTGGTAATTAGCCAACGAGGAACAGGCTGCTGAAAAAAAGGCCATCCGGGATCAAGGTTGCCAATAGCAGAGCAAACGATTTGAATAGGCTGATCGGGCTGCTGGCGCGATCGCCGATCTGCAATCAAAGTAGCATTCGTTACTGGTAGAGTTGTGCCATAAGCACGCAACGTTCCCGCTCCAAACAGCGTGGCATCAGCTTTCGCAATTTGCGCTTCTAAATGGGCCTTGTCTGCAACAGAAGGAAAACGAGCGGCTGCACGGCTAGCATCCGTGATTTTGCCATCCGCACTCATCGCAAGAACGACAGTAATTCGAGGACGATTGAAGCTACGAGCAAGTGGTGACTGCACAAAAAAAGGGCATATATTACAAAGTATAGGCAAGGCTGTGGTCTGTACGGGGTATCTAGGTTTTGCTCTACTAAGTCATATAGCTAAACCATAGATCTAATAAATCAAATAACCTACAGCCAACCTAGAGCAAGTTACTATTAGTTCTCGAAATATGAAAGTTGACCTATAAAATATTGGCCTATGAAAGTTCGGCTTGGGAAAGAGCCAGTCAAATACACCAGATATAGTTAACGTTCATAGTTAAATCTTTATCATCTTTGTATGAGCAGAGCACAACTTTAAAGCTTTACTAGTTGATCATACGGAATTGGTAGATAAACTAGTGAAAGCATTTTCTTTTGACTATGGCCATTCGTCGACGTTCTTTTCGGCACAATCTACTAGTCAAAATATTAGGATTTAGCCTACCCATTCTGTTCGTTGGTCAAGTAATTACCATCGGCAAAGCGCGTAGTAGCTTACTTATGAGCGCTCAGCAAAACTTGACTAGCAGTGCTATTCGTAAAGCAGAAGGACTCGAAACTGGTATCCAGGCTATAGATGCCAACATTGATTTACTAGCTCAGACAGAAGCCTTCCGCTCAAACGATCTAGAAGCAATACGAGCTACCTTAAACAAGGTAATTCAAGACACTACACCTTATGACATTAGCTGCGTAGAACTCAAGCCGCCTCAGTCAATGGCGGTAATCAATACATGCGATCGCACCATAGTCCCTGATGCCAAACAGGTCCCTTGGTTGCAGAGTGGTAGCGTTGAGATCTCAGATTTCTATGTATTTTCCCCTGGGGTAGAAGCAACCACTGGCTCTCAGTCGAATTCTGCTAAGACAATCTCAGAAGCGGCTTTAGAAGAAACGGTTTCGAATCCACTTTCTGAAGGCGAAGCGATCCTAGAAGACTCTACGCTCCTAGAAGAAACCTCCTCAGAAGAGATTCCAAAAGATAGAGCGCTCATCAAGTTTATTGTTGCTAGCCCTATCTATGGGAAAGACAACAGTTTGCGCTATACCCTAGCGATGGAAGTTGGATTGTTGCAATTGCAAGATACCACCCCACAATCGCTTGTCGGTGAGACGGTAGTCATCGATCAAAATCAAATCATTGTTACTCATCCTGATCCCGCACAGGTCGGTAAAAGCATCGCCGACTTAAGAGAAGCTGACAAGTTCAGCAGCATCATTGAGAACATTAGAGTAGGCAAAAGTGATTTCATCGAATCCGATTCTCTTTCTAGAGAGAACGAGAATTGGTTTGTCGCCTACAGTGGGTTTGATGTACCCGTTAGCCCAAAGCAAGATAGCGTGTGGACAGTCTTAGCGGTCACGCCTTCACGGCGTGCTCTGCATGGTCTTCGTGCGATTCGTCGAGTTCTTATAGTGTGGAATATAGGGCTTCTTATTGCCAGTATTTCAGTAGCGCTTATTGTCTCCAATAGTTTGTCTTTACCCATAGAGAAACTGACTCGCTACACACAAAACGTCAAAGATCTATCGCAGCTACAACCAGCACCGCGAAACTCACATATCTGGGAGCTAGACTATTTAGGCACCGTGATTGAGCGTATGTTGCGCGGCTTGGAAAAAAATTCAAATGATCTCCGAAAGGCTTGGCAAGATGCGCAGACAGCTAACCAGCTGAAAAATGAGTTTCTAGCAAACACCTCACATGAACTTAGAACACCTCTAAACGGCATCATCGGCTCTATCGGCATTCTTAAAGACGGACTGTGTGATTCAAAAGAAGAAGAAAGAGAGTTCTTGGATCAGGCTAACAAAGCCGCTATGCATCTGCTGTCAGTGATTGAAGATATCTTAAGTATTGCTAAGATCGAAGCTGGGACGCTGAAGATGAGCATCGCGCCAGTCGACTTACGTTCCGTATTACATGATGTGTTAGAAATGCAGGTGTTCCAGGCAAAACAAAAGGGCCTATTGATAGTAAGACCTGAGCTACTAGCACCGTTGATGGTTGAAGTTGATCACTTTCGGTTTAAACAAGTACTACTAAACGTAATTTCTAACGCAATTAAGTTTACAGATAAAGGAACAATCGACATTCAAATTACCACCGATGAGAGCACTCAAACAGCTCCCAAAAATTGCGATCACCTCTCCCATAGAACCTTAGTCAGTAACGCTGAACTCTGTATGCCGCCGAAACCTTGGGTCAAAATCATGATCAAAGATTCTGGTATTGGCATCGATCCACAGCATCTACCGAAGCTCTTCAAGCCTTTTGTGATGGTTGATGGTTCTCATACTCGTTCATACGAGGGGACCGGTCTAGGACTAGCGATCTCTCAGAACTTCATGCGACTGATGCAAGGTGATATCACACTATCTAGTGAAGGCATTGGGAGGGGGACTACTGTCACGATTGTAATACCGCGTTTGGTTCGAGAAGTTAATCTAGAAGAAATAGACAAGGTGCCGCAGACAATCGTCAGCGATAGAGATGTAGCAGAGGTATCAACGAGATGACCGCCAAGGCAATTACAGTGTTTCTCTGGTACAGTGCTTCTTTGGTGCAGTGCTTCTCTGAGGCATTGAAGGAACGCGATCTACTTAGTTTTTATCACATCAGGTTTTCAAGGTGGAAACTGTCCTTCAACCAAGGGACTGACACTAGTTCTCCAAAACGTTTAACAAAACGCTTTACCTAACAAAACGCCTCACCCAACAAGACTAGGAACGATCAGAGATAATCTCTTTTATCTTTTTAATCTGAGTATTATAGCTATCTGAATCAATAGCAGGATGGTCTGTACTTCCCTCTATGGGCTGATCTAGTGGCACCCATGAGCGGCAGCCACCATACAGTGCTGAGTTCCAGACAATCTCTACAGGCACCGATAGTTGGTAGGCCCGCAGCGCTAGGATATATAGGGGCTGCTTAGGTTTCCATTGCAAACGCTCTGTTGCTAACTGAGGTTGCCAGATATGAAAGTCACTCAGCGCAGAGACCTGATCGGCTGCGGTGGTTAGGAAAATATCAGTAATCTGAGCCCAAACCTTGAGTGTAATTTTCTCTGGGTGCCAGCCAGAAGCAACTGGCAGGACTGAGTTTTGATAGTTGAAGCCTTTGTAATCGGACTTTAGCAGTTCCGGCTTTTGATGCTCGAAAGTAGGAAAAAGAACCACTTGGTCGGACTGGGTACGAAAACGGCCCTGATCTTCTTTGATACCACCTTTTCGTAGCAAGATGACTTGAGTGCCCTGAGCGATCGCATCTACTGCTATTGACCATTCTTTCAAAGCTGTATTGATCAACATGCGAGCTTCCTATAGCGGGTGTGGACAGCGAAGACCTAGCGTAGGGGAAAACTGATAAAGCGTAATCATAAGAAAAGCACCCACAGCAAACGTGCCAACAGTGTTATTAGAAACTAAACTAACTGCCGCAATCGATCAACATTAGTTGCCGCAGCAACGCTCTATACCCAAACTATCTAGCAACAAGTCGCCAACCGCATTGGCTATAGCAAACTCACTGTAAAAACTTTTGGAGAAATCATACCCCTGCATCTCAGTCAAGATAGCTAGCACTAACGCATTCAAATTATTTTCGCCTTCCATACGCTGCCGAACAAACACCTGAGCTGCTCGAGAAGCAATATGTTCATTAATCGTTTCTGGCAAGAACTCTTTATCTAGCCATTGGTGCAAAGTCGTCTTGAGCCATTGCCCTTCCTTAAGCGCGTCTTCAGCCGGGGGAAGCTCAATAGACTCAATCGGTTCAGCAAAGTCAGAATCAGACATATCCAGCATACTTAAAGATCAATTCTGCTATCTGTTGGCGAGCTACTTGTGTTTAAAGGCTAGAGGCTCAGAGCCTGTAGTAGTGTAAAAAGGGACTATTACGTTACGTACCTTTACTTTTTTGAGTGCAACCGCTTCTTATGATGAAAAGGGTAACTACGCAGGGGGAAGCGTACATCTATAGAAAGCTATGGTCTATTCCGTTCCTCAAATTCTGCAATGCTATGCTCAAGGCTATTTTTTGATGGCTGAGGCTGATGGAAAAACGCTCAACTGGTATTCCAGCAATCAGCGAGCTATCATTCCGCTCGATCACCGCTTTCGCTACCCCAAGTCTCTACAGCGGGTTTTGAACCAAAAGCGCTTTACCCCTGCGATTAATCGCAGCTTTGAAGCGGTGATCGATGGCTGTGCTGATCGCGATACTACCTGGATCTCGCCTCAGCTGAAGAAAATATATATGCAGTTGCATAGAGCAGGATATGCTCACAGCTTTGAAACTTGGCAAGGAGACGAGCTAGCAGGGGGGTTCCTCGGCATCTGCCTTGGCGGCGTGTTTATTGGCGAGTCAATGTTTTACCGAATTCCTGAAGGCTCGAAAGCAGCGATGGTGATGCTAGTGAATCATTTGCGATCGCGTCAGTTCACTCTCTTCGATGTCCAGATTCTCAATCCGCATTTGGCTAGATTTGGTGCTTTTGAGATCGACAGAGCCGTCTACGAAGCCACCTTATACAACGCCATTCAACAGTCCTGCCAATTCGACTAGATCCGGTTTGGCCAAACGCTACCTAAGCAACCCTAGTGAGAACTATAGCTTCGGCCGCGTGGCCTTCACGAAGAGTATGCATCCGCCCATGGCTATAGGTGCTAGCTTTCTATCCGGGTGAGTAGCACCGGACAATTTGCATACACCCGAATATAGTCAGACAGAGACCCGCCCAGCAGCCGATCTAGATCCGGCAATCCCTTAGCAATTGTTGGACGCCGATCAGGTGAGCCCAAAACCAATAGATTGATATTTAGCTGATCGACTAGTTCACAGATACGTTCGCCAGGTTTACCCGCCGGAGCCAGACAGCGATACTTAATGCCCATACGCCGAACTTTGGAAACTGCCTCTGCAAGGACTGGATCATTTTCAGGGCGATCTTGAAGAACTTCTTCGAGCTTGCCACTGAGCTTAGAGATCGTATGGACTAGAATAATCTCGCTGCCTTCAATATCACGAGCAAAATCGATTGCCGCATCTAAACTGGCCTTCGCCGAGTCAGACTTATCAAGGGCAACTAGGATACGCCTGATTGACTTAATCGCATATAGATCATCTTTAACTAGCAGCATTGGCCGTGACGAGAGCTGAAAAACGTATTGGCTCACAGAATTACCGATAATGGCTTGCAGACCTTGCAGTCCTCTAGAACCCATAACAATTAGGTCAGCGTTAATCTCGTCAGCGACCTTCCCTACGACATCTTTAGGCTCACCTTCACGCAAAATGGCGTTTACCTCAGCGGGGTTAAGACCAAGGCTATTCACTGCCTCGGCTAGAATTTTGCCACCTTTCTCCCAGCGTTCAGTCATAACCGCTGAAGTGGACTGAGAAGGAACAACGTGAAGAATGGTAAGACGCGATCGCTTGATCCTAGGAATCTGCATCAGCACCTTCATCATCGCTCTGGTATTACCAATGCCTGAGTCAGCTAGCAAGATATTTTCGATCATAGGTTTAGCCTGGTCACTTCTAGCTCTGATTATCTCTACTTCCAGGAGATACTGACTCAAGTAGTAAACAACTATTGACGATTGAGATGTAATGGCAAAGATAGATAGTCCTAAATGGTTCGAGTATCCGATTAGAGTTCAGCCTCATCACACAGACTATGGCGGCGTAGTTTGGCATGGAGCATACATCACCTGGCTAGAATCAGCTCGTGTAGAGTGCCTACGCGCAGCAGATGTTCCCTTTGACCAGCTAGTAAGTTCAGGCTTTGACCTACCAGTAGTTGCACTAGAAGTTCGCTACCGACAACCGCTGACACTTGGAATGACCGCTATCGTCAGGACTCGACTAGCACCCGTAAAGGGGCTGCGATTGAACTGGCTATACGAGATTGTCACTGTCGACGCGAATGAGACTATTCAGGTATGTCTTACTGCTCAGGTGACCTTGGTTGCTGTGAGCGTACGCGATCGCAAAGTCATTCGCCAGCTACCAGCAGCCGTCAAAAAGATCATCGGCCAAATTTCTCAATATTTTAATGAGTAAGCGGAAGAAAGCGCAGGTTGTCAACTATAGACGCAGGTTATCAACCATATAAGAGGGGAAGTAGCGCAATACTCAGCAATCAGCTAAACGAAGTAGTTGCGCAGCGCATTTACTTCAAAGCGCTACATTCTCGCTGTGACGATAGCTACAAAACTCATCTCACTACTGTCGAAAACAGCAAAAACTTCATCACTATCATAAATTTACAACTCTTAGTATCCTAGAGTCTTTCTCCACAAGCTTTCCACAGGTTTTCCACAAGTCGATCGGAGGTTTTCCACAGGTGAGAATGAAACGAGGGGATCTCACTCCCAATTGTGGAATACGCCAACTAGGATATTTCTGTCTGCTATCACGAAGGCAGTGTAAACTTGTGTAACAAAAACCGCCCTGAAAGCCACTTGCCTGAATTCTTTAAAAATCTATTAAGTCTCTATCAGTAGTTCTATCTGTTGCTATTTCTAGATGGATGCTCCACAATTGATGAACACATTCGTTGATCGCTTCGTTCCACACAGCATCTTGTAAAACAGGAGCTAAGGCATAACAAAGCGTGACATTTTTGAGTCTAAATAAATCAGTGGTAAGGAGTTCGTCAGTGCAACAAACAGTCAGCTTATCAGTGGAAATTCCAGAAGATTTACACGCTTCAATTCAACAGTATTTAGATGTGCGTTCTAGTTGGAGTCAGGACCGTTTGTTCTGCGCAGCGCTTTCGCTATTCCTTATGCAAAATGGTGTGACTCATCGCCAGGTCAGTCGCATCTACCTAGACAGCCTCTTTGGTCAACAGCCAGGAAGCAACAAAGAAATGATTCGCTCAAATGCCTAGTATATCTAGCATATTATCTTGCACGTAGAGCTTCAGCTGAGCATCGCTGTCAATGGTTGAGCAGGTGATCGCTAGATAGCCAATTTCTATGAGTTTCTGATATAGCAAAGTAGGGGTGCATTCTTACTCTGCATGTAGACTTTGTGGCTAGAGTTGTCTGTTATCCTGTAACAATGTTAGCCGGTGAGTATGTCCTAACTTCTACGAAAGCTATGGATAGGTTAATCTATCTGTTCTAATTCATTCTTCTTATTTAATTACAATATTACTCTTCGCTAGATGAATAGAGAACAAGCCGTTAGCATACTATTGCTAAAGTATTAGCCTGAAAACATATCAACCGTCAGAACACACCAGTTCATAAGCGAATCTGTTTTCTCTTAGGGAGTCATCGGCTGTCGCTGACTTAGCTATCAATAGAATTAGTCTGTATTTGTTGATCTTAGGAAAGTGACTTACCAAGCTACAATTACCTATTTCCCAATTGCTTTGACTAGGCCAATTCCACCAAAGTAAAGAAAAAGCACTGCACCTCCTAGCAAACTTTGCGTTATCGGATCTGTCGAAGGAGTAAGGACTGCCCCTAGAATAGCTGCGCCTAGCAGTACATAGCGCCAGCCAGATAGCATCTGCTTGGAGTCAACAATTCCCAGCAGGCCCAGCAGTAGCTGAATCACTGGGATTTGGAATGCTAACCCCGTACTAAATAGCAGCAACAGCACAAACTCAAAGTATCGATCGATTGACCACATCTGCTCAACCACATCCGCACCGTAATTGATGAAGAAATTTAGAGCAGCCGGAACTAGGGCAATATAGGCAAATCCCAGCCCCGCAAAAAATAAGATGCTAGAACCTAGCACTACTGGACCAATCAATCGACGCTCTCGCCGAGTTAGTCCCGGCAACACAAACTGGATAATTTGGTAGAGGATAAACGGACTCGCAATCAAAATGCCACTGTAGCCTGCCACCTTAATCGAGACAAAGAAATACTCACCTGGCGATAGCTGCAGAAACTTTGCGCCTTGAGCCGGAATCTCTAGCAGTTCAACGATCTGCCGAACGCCAGCAAAGCAGCCGACAACACCCACTAGGATGGCAACCAGTGAATAGAGAATCCGCGTTCTAAGCTCATCAAGATGATCAAATAAAGACATCTCAACGTCATTCGGAATTTCGTCTAGAAAGGCTTCGTCCATAGATTTGTTCACTGGCTCGTCTAGCACTGAGAGGTTGGCAGAAGGTGCTGTCTCAAGGTCAGAAGGAGGCGTCATGAGAAGTACGAAGCTAACAAAGTCACTGGTGTCTATTGTATCGGTTGTACCGCTAGGTTGTAGTGGCTAAAGCTGCTTCTATCCAAGCGGTAACTAGCAAAGCGATACTTACTGCTAGATTCACTGCTGCACAGAGTAGTCTTTACCGGAGGGAACACCACCTGCACCCAAGGGTTCTGCTGGCTGACCATTTTGCGAAATCATGAGTCCACCAGGATTGCCTGAGAAAACATTAATACTATTTTGCGCCTCCCAAACCACGCGATCGCCCGGATTGAGCGTTCCTTCGAAGAGTCTTTCTCCTCCATCTGCGACAACTGTTGTCCAAGCAGGCGCGGTCACCTCCACTTCTAAGAACAGAGGCGCATCACTGATAGGTGGCTCTGGCTCTACAGCAGGTTCTGGGACAGGCTCTGGTTCTGGCAGTTCTGGCAAGGCAGATTCTGTAGGTATGGGTTCTACAGACTCGGCTGGTGCGGGGGAGTCGGCAACAGTAGGTGAGCGATCGCTCCCCAACACATTCGCCAAAATCACGATACCTGCTGTCAGCACTGCCACGATTGCCGCGCCAATCGCAAAGGGTTTCAAATTAGGGGTGTCACGACTACTAGCGTCCAAATTCAACGGCTGACTGCTGGTGTAGCTGATAGGAGAGGTAGTAAGCTGAGAGCTATTGGGCTTTCCCTTAGCTAGTGGTAAATCACTCACTAAAGGGGAGGGACTCTCTATAGATAGCTCGCTAGGGCGCTCATCAGATAGCTGATCTATAGGTGTCTCTGAATCTGTAGGTGTCTCTGAAGGAGGTACCTCTAGAGGTACTGCAGAATCAACTTCAGTAGATTGAGCGACAGGTAAGCTATCTGAGCCGTCATCGAGCGAACCGATTTCAACCGAACCAATTTCGACCGGCGTCGGCTCAGCGACATCATAAGTGCTTGGCTCAGAGTCAAGATCTAATTCTCTGGAGTCAAAAGTAGTGGGATCGTCAGCTGATAAATCATCAGCTAACTTTGGGTTTGGCAAAGGAGAAGAGTCAGAATCAGCCGTAGCCAAATCAGCTGTAGTCAAATTAGCCGTAGCTACTGTCTGTTGATCGGATAATTCCGTTTCTAGATCATCGTCATGCGCGACAAAAATCGGTACCTCGTCTGTAGTAGGCGATGCCAAACTAGGCGCAGTAGACTGACTGGCAAGATCAGGAGTTGCCTGACTAGAAGCTGAGTTTGGCGCAATACGAGTCAGCCGAGTAGTCGCACTATCTTCGGTCTTTGAGCTTCCAAACTTCGAATTCTGGGCAACTCTAGGGATAGAGGGAATAGAGTCAACGGTAAACTGCTGAGAGATTTCGATACCTTTTAGTCCAAGCGTCTCAGCATAGCGACGGATAAAGCCCTGGACAAAGATAGGTTCTGGGAGCAAGTCAGGATTGCCCGTCTCGATACCCGTCAGTAGCTGCGGCCTAATATAGGTACTAACGGCAATATCCTGCAAAGACTTTCCCTGTTGCTCACGATTCTCGCGCAAGAAAGCACCGATCTGCGCTAGTTGACTTTGTTGTGAGCCACTAAATTTAGTCACGATACTCCATGGAAACCAACGACTGCTGAGGACCCAGATGTATGTAGCATTGACTACGCCGTCTTGGGTAATCCTTCAGGTAGCTTAAACTAGATAGGTAAAGCTGCAATACCAAAAGAAACTCTAGCGCTAAAGAGGCAA
This sequence comes from Synechococcus sp. PCC 7335, assembly GCF_000155595.1. Lineage (NCBI taxonomy): Bacteria > Bacillati > Cyanobacteriota > Cyanophyceae > Synechococcales > Synechococcaceae > Synechococcus > Synechococcus sp. PCC 7335. Next base: position 4,520,781 of record NZ_DS989904.1, read on the forward strand.
AGTAGCGAGCGAATATGTCTACTCATTTGTATCAATCTGCGTAGTATCGCTGTATTGGCCTTCGTTAAATTTTAACGTATCGATGTTCGACCGGATGGGACGGAAGACTTTGAGGACGCTACTCTTAAAAGCGCTACGACGAAAGCGCTATAAAGCGGCAACTTTAGCAGCAATTTCGGGGTTGTAGATTCTTAGATAGTTCCAATAGCCACCGAAAACTGACTCTACATAGCCTTGAGTTTCAGGGTAGGGAATGATTTCGACAAACTCATCGGCATTAGCAAAATCTTTTTCAGCTACCCAGCTAGAAACCGCGCCGGGGCCTGCATTGTAGCTAGCCACTGCAAATAGAGAGTTGTCGGCGAACTGACGATGCGTGTAGTCGAGGTACCATGTACCAAATTTGACGTTATCTTTGGGGTCAAACAAGCGGTAGTCTGCCTGGTTAATCTGTTGGCTGATCCATTCGCCAGTAGCAGGCATAACCTGCATCAAGCCCACTGCACCTACAACCGATGTGATGTCAGGTTCAAATCTCGATTCTTGTCGAACCAAAGCAGTGACTAACAGCGGATTGAGATTGTTATCCTCAGCGCGACCTGATATCAGCTCAGAAAAAGGAAAAGGATAGATCGCCTGACTATAGGTTGAGGTCTGCTTAAGACGCTGATAGTCGGTAATTTCAGCAGGGCGATCGCGCCAGCCCAAACTAGAGACCATGAAAATGCCGTCCAGGTTATCTCCAATTCCTAATCGCAAAACGCCATCAGTAAATTGCTCAGCAACTGTTGGCATCTGTCTACTATCAAACTCACTCTGCCACTGACTCCATGCCGTTTGGTCATGCCCGAGTAAATACAGCTCTTGAAGCGCATCAGAGCCAGCGGGCAACTGCTGCCTTCGTCGGGGCAAAACAATCTTTGGACGCAAGGTACGCACCGTATCGAAATCGCCAACGTTCCAACCAAGATGCACAGCTGAGCGCCAAGCGTAGTAGGACTCTGGGTGATTGACAATCACGTTTTCGAAGGCCTTTCTCGCCTGGTCAACCTGATCCTGCTGAGAGTGCCATTTACCTAGCCAAAATCCTGCTTCGGCAGCTCGCTCACCGCTAGGAGCCGCGTCCACTAGCTGCTGCGCCCAGCTGATAGCGCCGGTAAGATTATTCGCCTTCGCATTTTCCTTAGCTCGCTTCAGACGGATCTGGGCCGCTGCCTTAGAGCCTGAATACTCAGATAAAATAGAATCCTGCGCTTGTTTAGCAACCTCAGCGCTGCCTAAGCTTTCCAATAAAGTAGCGCGATCGGCGATCGCCTCAGCCGCTTTATCAGGAAAACTATTAGAGAAGCGTCCAACCACTTCGTCCAAAGTCGCCAAAGCAGACTGCCCCTTCTGAAGTCCCGCTAGATTTAGCAGGCCATCAGCGGTTTCAGGCTCAGCTGGGAAAGCCTTGTCTAGCATTTGGTAAAGAACAATGGCTTCTTTATCTTTGTCACCGCGTTCTTTTCCGCGAGCAGCACGGTACAAATTGAGCGGCGTCCGGGGTGCTTTAGCGTAGGCATCTCCGGCTTCAGCATAGTTTTGCGTTTCCCAGTAACCAAAACCAATAGCTGCCCAGTCCTCGGCAGTGAGTTCGTCGTTATATTCGCTAGTCAGACGGGTTAGTGCAGCCGTATATTCAGGGTGCTGATGACCGTGGTAGGCAATTAGCTTGAGCAGGGAAAAGGTATCCGCAAGTGGGGAAGCGGCAGAGTTGGCTTTAGTCGCGGGAGTAGCCTGCTGCGCAGTGAGCTGATAGAAGGCTACTGCAGTGCTAAGAGGATGGGCTGGATACTGAGTGATCAAAGTGTTCCAGTAAGTCGAAGAGGGGCTGGTGGCAGGTTGACTATCATTGGTTTGATTGGCACTAGCTTGACTGGTACTGGTTTGATTGGCACTGGCTTGATTGGCACTGACTTGATCTATGCTAGGTTGGCCTAGTAGATAAAGCGCCTCAGCCGTAGCCGTGCTTTCAGGATACTTTTTAATTAGACGGGTCCAAGTGGCGATTGCACTCTCCTGGTCTCTCGTTGCCGCTTGTGCTTGAGCCTGCCTTAGCAGCACATAGGGGGCTAGCACCTGATAGCTTTTTTCTAGATTTCTTAAGAGTGGCAAAGCCTGATCCGCTTGCTGCTGATTGATCAGATCGGTAGCGAGCATATAGCGGGCGCGATCACGATCAATCCCCGCTGTGCCATTCGCCATTACCGACAAATCCACCGCTCTTTCTGCCGGCTGTAATAGGGCCAGATTCAGCGCTGAAGAAGTTTCCACCGAGTCGACCACTTGTAGCCCCTCGGCCTGATTAGTCTTTTGCTTCTCAAAGGCTGCCGTATTTAATAGTGCGACTACCAGGCCAATAGACAAAGTGCTAGTAGCAATCAAGGCCACTAGCAGCCATTTGCGCTTGAGTATTTTCAGCATATCTTCCAGAAATCAGGTAGTCAGCAAACAGGTCAATGAGCAGAGCAGCAAGAAAGAGGGCAGCAGGGGGTTTGGCTACAAAGTCCTTTTGCGGGCATCCTTGTGAAGTTCTACCAAAAAATCCTGATCAATGAGAAGTGGGGAACAACTTAATATCCCAATTATCGTCGGTGCGGCGTCGGTGGTGCAGCGGCCTACTACTTAGCCAAACTACGGCAGCGCGTTCTACTCATCGAGTAGTTTACTAAATTCATCAGTGGGTACGGCACTGAGCAGATTGTTGCCGCTAGTACTACCGATGCATTGCCGATATTGGTATTGTAATCAGTCCAGAGACGGGTGACGAGATTTGTGCTGTGACCGGCGATGGCAGTCGCTTTGGCTATCGGATTACCTATATTTCGCAAACTAGCCCAGATGGATTAGCTCATGCCGTAAAGATTGCTCAACCCTTCCTAGAAGATTCTCCCTTTCTCATGTATCTAGGCGACAATCTGATTCAAGACAGTTTGATGGGATTCGTGCAAGAGTTTCTTCAGCGACAGCTCGATGCCATGATCTTGCTAAAGCACGTTCCCAACCCAGCAGCCTTTGGGGTCGCCGAGCTAGATAACGATGGCAAAGTAGTCCGTTTAATCGAGAAGCCCAAAAATCCTCCCTCAAACTTTGCCTTAGTTGGCGTGTATTTATTTGCTCCCGCTATGCATCAAATCATCGCTCACCTGCAGCCTTCGGCGCGGGGCGAATTAGAAATCACGGATGCCATTCAATCTCTAGTAGATATCGGCAAAACAGTAACAGCTCAACAACTCAAAGGATGGTGGTTGGATACGGGGAAGAAAGATGATCTATTAGAAGCTAACCAAATCATTTTGGATGCCACCCTATCCAGTGAGATTTTAGGTGATGTAGACGATATGACAAAAATCAGTGGGCGAGTTCGGATCGGGAAAGGGTCCAGGCTAATAAACTCTAGTATTCGCGGCCCAGCCGTGATCGGTGAGAATTGTCACATCGAAAACTGTTTTATCGGATCTTATAGCAGTATCGCTGATAGCGTAAAACTAATTGATGTAGAGGTAGATCACAGTGTTGTTTTAGAGGGCGCGGTCATTCAACAACTTCATCAACGTATTGTTGATAGCCTTATCGGGCGTAGGGCCAGGCTCGTCAACAGCCCTCAACGTCCCAAAGCCTTACGCTTTATGATCGGAGACGACTGTCAAATAGAGCTTATCTAGATCTGAAGGGGTTTGTGTTTGCACAGCTAGTCTAAATTGATTGCGTTGTTTTAACTATGTTGTTTGAAGCATACATGTAGGAGTGGTTTTGGCAGATACTGTTTTAGTTACGGGTGCTGCGGGGTTTATTGGTTCGAATTTTGTCCGTCTCTTATATAAGAACAAAAAGTCTATTCAGATAGTTGTTCTTGATGCTCTTACCTATGCGGGCAATCGAGCTAATATCGCCGATCTAGAAGATTCAGATAGGTTTACTTTAGTCGAGGGTGATATCTGTGACGCTCAGCTAGTTGCCAAACTTCTAAGAGACTACGCTGCTGACACGCTGATTCACTTTGCGGCTGAATCTCATGTTGATCGCTCTATATCAGGTCCTGCTGCGTTTGTTCAGACAAATGTAGTAGGGACGTTTACCTTGCTTGAGGCGTTTCGCAATCATTGGGAAGCCAAAGGAAAGCCTGAGCATTTTCGTTTTCTCCACGTTTCGACCGATGAAGTGTTTGGCAGTTTAGACCCTGGTGACCCAGCCTTCAGTGAAACGACTCCCTATGCGCCTAACAGTCCGTACTCTGCCTCAAAAGCAGGCAGCGATCATCTGGTGAGGGCCTATTTTCATACCTATGGACTACCTACTCTAATTACGAACTGCTCTAACAATTACGGCCCCTACCAGTTTCCTGAAAAGCTGATTCCGCTGATGTGTTTGAACATTCTGCTAGGTAAGCCGTTGCCTGTTTATGGTGATGGTCAAAATATTCGAGATTGGCTACATGTAGAGGATCACTGTAGTGCGATCGCAACCATTCTACAAAAGGCTGTACCCGGAGACACCTATAATATAGGCGGCAACAACCAAGTCAAAAATATTGACATCGTTGAGCAACTTTGCGACCTAATGGATGAGCTAGTAGAAGCACTCCCTGTCTCCCCTGCCAGACAGCTCATCACCTTTATCCCTGACCGACCAGGTCACGACCGTCGCTATGCTATGGATATTACCAAGATTCAGCGGGAGCTAGGCTGGCAACCCAATTATGACTTTGCCACTGGCCTGAGGCAAACGGTCCAGTGGTATCTGGCCCATCGCGATTGGTGGCAGCCCCTACTGTCTAAGGAATAGCAGCGCTACTGCGCAGATTCATACGACAAATCTCCGGTAGCCGACCGGTAGCGTATTCTAAATACACCACACCTACTCAACGTTCATACAGTCCTCGTTGAACCGCTGCCCAACCCATCGGTATCATATCCAGCAGGATGTAGGCTCCAGCAGGATGTAGGCTTCGATTCTTCAAGATTACATGGCAACAACGGGCTCGTTCCCATGTATTGCGTTCGTTGAATACAGATCTGCCTTAGTTGTTGTCCACTCTCTTAGCTCTCTACCCATCAGTCTCTCAATCTCAACCACATCGAGCATGACCAAATCGCGTATGATCTGTTCTATCTTCTCAGTCACAACAGGTTTGTCTTCTATTTTTCTTCGACCCGGTTTACGAATTGCATCAGAAACTGGCTTCGCTATATACTCTGGCACAAAGAACCTTACGCCCTGTGCAATTGGACTTTGCAAAATTTTATCGACTTTAGCACTATTTTTATATTCACCAACTGACTTATTAGCGTGAACGTCATCGACATGATCGGAAAAAGAAGAGTCTATCCCTAGGAAATCAAATACTTTGCTCAAAGAAGATCTTCTATTGGAGATAAGTTCTTCAAAGGTTAATAGTAAAACTTGTTCTTTACCAAAGCGTTCTATATATGGTTTTATTTGCACATAGTAACGAGAGATATTGATATATTTAGGACGGTTCAAAATCTCTTTCTCAAAGGAGTCTTCAAAAGTTGTTCCCCTTCCGCGTTTATGTACATATTGAGAAACTATTCTATCAATAGGATCTCTCATAATGTATATTAGCTTCATATTCGGGTTGAAGTCATAAAGTGCTTGACAAGGATCTATGCCAAAACTTGGATAGAAAGTGTAGGTTGTGGATGCTTCTCCACAGATTTGATTACTTGAAGGATTATACAGTTTCTTATATTCTTCGATACGTTCCTGCCAGTTAGAGACTTTGCTAAAGAAATGAGGCTCTTTCTTATCACAAAAACAGACTTCAGGATGCATTGATAAAATTGTAGACAGACTAGTTGTCCCACTCTTCATAGCACCTACTATCACGAAATCTACAAAAGACATAGCGCGCACTCCTAAACTTCTTGCCTACAACAATAGTATCCTCATAATGGTTTATTAGTTGAACAAAGGTGGTATCTGCGTATACGCCTCACTTTAGACACTTTTACACGTTCACATCTCTAGACCAAGCGGCAAGACTGCTTAGCGGCCAGACCTATCTAAAGCGTATAGCTAAGGGCTTACAAGAGGTTACCTATTCCTCTTAGCAACCACTATGAACTTGCTTGCGAGCTCTATATCTACAGATAGCACCTCTCGACATCATGCCCTCTCTACACAGCTTCGATATACATCTAGGGTCATTTGCGCTACGGTTTCCCAGCTCCATTCCGCAGCTAGTTGGTAATTATGCTCACCCATATCAGGCAAATCATGTGTTCTGTGCAGTACATTCTCCAAAGCGTGAGCTAAGCCATCACTGCTACTAGGATCGTAAAGAAAACTACCTGTTTCATCTAGCACCTCTTCCATACAGCCGAGCTTCGGCGCAACACAGGCTCGACGAAATGACATTGCTAATATTAAAGCACCCGATGTAAGCGATTTTCGATAGGGAAATAGCACTACATCACTGGCGTTCATGTAGGTTTGGACTTCTTCTTCTGGGATGAAACCCAACACTTGCTTAATATTTTTGTTACCCTTCACTTTCTCTTGAATAAGATTTTCCAAACCTTTGTCCTTGTTTCTAAACCTTCCGGCAATCACTAGATAGGCATCCTTAGAACGCAATTTTTGAAAGGCATCAATCAGTTCCGGCACGCCCTTGTACCAGCGAATCATACCAAAGAACAAAAAAACTACACTCGATTCAGGAATTTCTAACTGTTTGCGTGCTTCTTGTCGACTTATCCTATTGTCATAAGCTTCGACATAGTTTCCGTGAGGAACGACAAAAACCTTTTCAGTATTTTTGATATGAAATGTTTGACAAAGCTCGGATTTTGCAGCATAGGAGTGGGCTATAATCGCATCGGCTAGCTTACTCACTGACAAAGTACATATTCTGTCTGAAAGTGGGTATAAGTTTTCGTGGTTTTTGAGATTATGTGCTGTCCAGACAATCTTGGTTCCTCTAAGCTTTAATATAGTCAATCCACTAAGAAACCTAACTAATTTCAGAAGCGAACCAATTGCACTTTCCGCACGAAAGTATGCATGTAGCCAATGCAAATGCAGAATATCTGTATCCCCTCGCTTGATTATGGTTGGCAAGAAGATTTTTCGGCGATCTATTCCTTCTAATGTGATTCCCGACTGCTCTAACTTTTCATACAGTTGTTTCTGGTAGGGATTGTTTTTACTGAAATCCGGTGCATAGCTTGCCTTAATGAAACGCTTCTGAGTAAGTTCACTCTCGCTGAAATCATTCAAGGACTGAGTCTTCTGCTTTCCTGTATATGTCGATGAATTACTCATGCTTACCTTATTGTTTCAACCTTGAGCCATAAGCTGGGCATTATGATTATACTGACATAGTTAAGAACGGAGCTTTTTTATATTCGTTTCATTCTTTGTAGCGAATAACACAACTATCTTCTCATAACTCTGATGAGTGCCTTAGCAGATGAATGCCTTAGTAGGTTGTCTCTGATAGATATTGTTCTAGAAGAAACGTTCTTGATCTGGCTTACTAAGCTTTGTCCAGAAATGTCTTAGGCTATATGATTAAAGCTCTATGTACGCGCAAACTAGAACAGCGCTATCAACCCGATAGATTCTCCCAACATCTCCCTATACTATTCTCCACACAATAAAATTTTCTAAATCGAAGAAATTTCAGAACCTAGTGCTCTGAGCAAAAACATCTGTATTTTTTTCGTAATCTCGCCTTCTGGGATAGATAGAGTAGTTAGATAGAAACTAGAACGGCCTTTCAGCCGTCGGCGAGCTAAACAAAGGAACAACGATATTGTTCTAGATATCTGTTCTTGTATCGATTTCCCTGACTCGGGCAAACTACAGAAGACAAAGTCTTCATCTGAGCTAATATGATTGCTTAACTTATGGTTAAAAGTAGAAATTCGTTTATCGCTACTTGCTGCATTGATAAATAGATATTCGTTTTTTTCAACAAAGTTCCTATTTATTTTGTATAAAAATACAGTTGATTTTGGCTTTGATATGAAATCGTATCCAAAAGCTTCGATACCAGACTGACAAGCATAAGTTGCGGGTTTATAGAGGTAGTTAGGTAAGTTTTTCTTCCAAGCATATAGCCGGCTTGGATCTAGCGGCTGAGAGACCTGCAATTTCCAAGGTTCTTTCGGTGTAATGACATTGTGGGCGGACTTTGAAGTATCCATCATTGAAGGCTCAAAAGTCCTGTGAATATGGTTGCACACTTTTCTCAACGTAGCCTCCGGTTCTAGAACTAGATCTTCATATCGAATAGTTAAAGTTCCTTTATCATCCTCGCAAAAATCATGACTTTGATTAAACCATTCGCTCCAGAGATAGCAATTGGCCAATACTGATTGACTAGCCCATGGGAGTTTTCTCATTGATACTGCAGAGTCTCTTGGATCTCGGATAATTCGAACAATGAAAGCTTGGGGAAAAGCCTTGCGGATTGTCGGCAAATGCAGCAAGTGATTAGGAGTTTTTTCAACCCAGCACTTCTTGTCTTTCTTTTGGGCATGTTGTAGAGTAAGCGACTCTAACATATTTGTTATCGAAGGCGACCTACAGGTAAGATATTCATCTATCTCACCGGGTGTAAGCTCGAAGAGCTCATAGACCGGCTGCCTCGACAGTTTGAGAGACAAAATCTCGTTGACAGCCTTTTTGGGCCAATCAACCTCCTCGATTGCGCTTCTCAATTTGTTAGGATTTAATCTTCTGAAAAAATGAGTTTCTGGTCCACAAGCAATCTCACTGTGATTTGCTAAAAAAGCAGAAAGAAGAGTGGTACCAGAACGAGGCGCTCCGACTATAAACACAGGTTGGTCTAGCATGTTTCAGTTATTACTAGTAATGGCTTTGTTACACGAACAAACCATGGGAAGATGCAGTGGTTAGAAAGGTGATGCTGGTAGGCGCTTCTGCACGTATTAAGTTATCTTCAGGGCTGCCAGATTCGCTATAGTTATCAATAGTTCCTTACTTATTCAAGAAATTACCAATCAAAAATGAGACTCTCTTTTCGTACAAGATCTGACCTTCAAGGTATCTCTACAAGACGCTAAGAAAGCTAGCTGCTTTGTCCTTCATAACATCTGGCGATTAGAAAAAATTATTAAATACATATTGCCTACCCTACAGTTCGCCTCTTAAACCCGTATCATGATGGTTTACTAGTCAGACATAGGCTGTATATAAGGCTACTGCCTACTTATCATCGCTGAGTGAAAGTGTAGCTTTCCTAGTTACTAGTTCTTTCTTGACTAGTCAGTTCTGACACAGCATATGTCGATCCTAAGGGATATTCAGTTTCGACTACAGTCAAAAATCATTTTCGCTTTGGACTTCGGTATTACTAAGGCGACTATCACTAAGGCGACACATTCGACTACTTAAGATATCTTGGAAGCAGTCTTGTAGATGATATCCCACATGATGAGTTCAGTCGTTGTAGGTATAGTTTTGCAAGAATGGAAAGGACTGCATTTTAGTCGCTACATAATCTATTAGCTCCGCTGACCATTCTGTAGAATGACGACTATTACTAGGCGATCGATAAACAACTTTGGCGCAGTCAGCTAAATAAGACTCTATTGGCTCTACACCCAAGAAAGTACACAGCTGCTGAAGATACGCTCGTGGATCATCGATAAAGTCTTCATGCCCAAACTCGAAGATTTCATCAGCTGATAGGCTTTCTTTAACGTCAGAACTCGCTTTGCACAGAAAGAAATAGTAGTCGATGCTCCGTTTGAGATCACCTTTGAGATGAGGCGTTTTTTTAGCAAGTGTACTAATGTTATCGTAAGTGTTTCTATAAACGTGGACAAACTTAAGGTCGACATCGAGTATCTTTCTTAGGTTTGACAAGGGTTTAGGGCTAGCCGCAATTCTAAGGGTCGTACCACCGCCTTTCTTATCTCCAAGCACCTTCAGTTGCTCAGTACGCCCTTGCCATTGATTAGGTACATAATAGTTGTAGCCGCCGCCTATCTTATGAGATGGATCGGCAGACCGCTGGGATAGTTCCAGAATAAGCTCATAGATTTGATATCTGCTGTAGCCCGCATGAGCATACTTTAAGATGTCTGCTTCATGGGAAATAGCTATGTGGGGATGAGCATTCAAAAGCGACCCTACCAAGGTATGACCGCTTCTGGGATACCCTAGGAACAAGCAAAACGTTTCTACATCTTGCCAGAGCTCACTATGAACAAATCCGCTGTAGGCTAGAGGAATATAGCGTTTCGCGATCTCTGCCAGCTGAGGAAGTCTTCCTTGTGTGCGGGACGCGGTTAACCAATTTGAAGTTTTACTCATAAAGCCGTACGCTCCATAGATTTGGTCCGTATTTTTGAGGGTATCTGTGTCTTTAATGAGGATACTTTAGACGGTTATCGAGGACAGCGCCATTGCTGCCTGTTAAACAACGTATCTAGATATCTTCAAAAACCACTTAAACTTCAGGAGGTTAGTGCTAGCAAGTCCTTTTGAGATTGGAGGATGACCTGCCGAGTGACCAAGCGATCGCGCTCACTTCAGCAAAATTCAAGATCCAAGAAGTTACCACCAAAAGCACAAAAAATCATCGAATTCAGTAGATACTATAAGACTAGAACTTAATAGAAGCGAATAGGGAATGGATTTTATAGCGTCGGGTAAATCTTGTTTGGAATGGCAGGGAGATTGCTTAGTTGTTGGTCTTTCGGAAGAGTCATTGCCCCTAACAGGCATCCTATCAGACCTGAACGATCAATCTGGCGGCTTACTACAGATGCTGATTGACGAAGAGGCTTTCAAGGGAAAGGCCGGATCGACCGCCGTTACCCGGCTCGCCCCTGATTCAAACATCAAAAAGATCGGCCTTGTAGGCTTAGGTAGCTCTGATTCTATGGGGCTTGAAAGCCTAAGAAAAGGAGCTGCTGCGGCTGCTCGACTTGCCCAAAAGGCAAAGTGTCCTATCCTAGGCGTCAGCTTTCCAGTCTGGAATAACAACCCGAGCTTAACCGCACAAGCCCTTGTCGAGGGTATAGCCTTGGCGCTAAACCAAGACAACCGCTTCAAATCTGAGCTAGAGACCGACAAAACAGAGCTCTCAGCGGTTCATCTGCTGTCTTTTGAAGGTCAAGAGGCAGCTGTAGAAACGGCTAAAACCGTTTGCGAGGGCGTGATCTTAGCTAGAGAACTTGTCTCCGCTCCGCCGAACGTTGTTACCCCAGAAAAGCTAGCCGACACTGCCGCCGAGATCGCTCGTGACTTTGGCCTCCAGTTAGAGGTTCTAGAGCGTGATGACTGTGAAGCTTTGGGTATGGGCGCATACCTAGGTGTCGCCCAAGCCTCTGACTTACCGCCTAAGTTTATCCATCTTACCTATGCACCCGAGAATCCTAAGCGCAAGCTCGCCATCATCGGCAAAGGGCTGACGTTTGATTCGGGCGGATTAAACCTAAAGCCCAGCGGCTCGGGCATCGAGATGATGAAGATAGATATGGGAGGCGCGGCGGCTGTACTAGGAGCTGCTAGGGCGATCGCTCAGCTTAAGCCCGATGTAGAAGTTCACTTTATTAGCGCTGCCGCCGAAAATATGGTGAGCGGTCACGCTATGCGTCCCGGCGATATATTAACAGCTGGCAACGGAAAGACGATTGAAGTCAACAACACCGACGCTGAAGGCCGCTTGACCCTAGCCGACGCGTTAATCTTTGCAGACAAGCTCGGCGTCGATGCCATGATTGACCTAGCGACTCTTACAGGTGCCTGTGTCGTGGCCCTAGGCGATGATATTGCAGCCCTCTTCAGCCCAGATGAACAGCTTGCGCAGTCCCTATCTTCTGCGGCTGAACTTTCTGGCGAGAAGCTATGGCGAATGCCGATGGAAGAAAAATACTTTGAAGGGTTGAAATCTGTTGTCGCAGATATGAAGAACACTGGCCCTAGAGCAGGTGGATCGATTACAGCAGCACTCTTCTTGAAGCAGTTCGTCAAAGAGACGCCGTGGGCACATATCGATATCGCTGGGCCAGTCTGGACTGAGAAAGAAGCGGGATACAACAGCGCCGGGGCCACTGGATACGGCGTACGAATGCTAGTGCAGTGGGTACAAGGAGACTATTCTCAAGGCAGCTAGTTAAGAGCAGTTTGAACATCAGATATGGCTTCTAGATTGTCGGATTTAGAAGCTCGTTTATTAGCGCTGACGATGGGTTTAAACGCAGGGATTTCCTGTCGGCAGGAAGGACAGAACCAGCTTATCTCGTGCTGTCGAAACTGCCTTAGCAATCTGTCATTACAAATGGTGCATCGGTATAGCGGGCGCTCTTTATGGGGAATCATGAATGATATATCGCCAGTTATTAAGTAAGCTGTTTCTCAAACTGTACAGGCACAAGTATTACTGTGTCCTCTGATACAGGAGGTGACTGGTTGGTATTTATACAGATCTTTCGGCATAGATTAAGCTTCTATTGCGTCTGACTTTCTGCTTCCTTAGGCGCTTTCACCCTACGAGTTTCCTGCTGTCAATAGCGACAATTCTGACCAGACCCTATGAGATTACTTAATCACTTCTTTGTGTCTGAGTGTGGTCAATCATATATATCGTTGAGCGTCTCGGTGAATAATCTATCAGTGCGGCTTTACAAGCGGTTCGGGTTTTAGATTGTAAGCAGGAGCGATAAATTAATCATTAATGAAACGAAACTAGAATGAAATCAGTGACAGGTTAACAGTTCACATACAGCGGATCACGAAAGCTATTAATTCTGTAGTTTCTATGTTATCTGCCACTACTAATTCGAACCTCCACGCCTGTCGAGCTTGGGAGCTGTAGCTTGTGCGCAATAGGGCTTAGTACAAAATGTATTTATACCAAGATCAATTTTCTGAAGAGCATGACTTCCCAAAGAGAAATCGGCCTACAAAGGTTCTAATAATCGCGTCTACACCCCGTTGTGGTAGCCATATGCTAGAGCATGCCTTATACAGGACAAATAGTTTTGGCTTTCCGCTAGAGTATGCCAATCCTCATAATCCTGTTGAATGGAACAGACGCTTTAATACAGATAGCTTACCTAGAGCTTTAGCTGAGATACAGCAACGAAGAACTTCTCCCAATGGCGTTTTTTCAATCAAAGTTCATTACTCACATATCAAACAATGACGACGAGCCGCGCAGCGTGTGAGCGTCGAGAAGTGATACTCCGTCCGCTTGCGGCGGAGATGTTCATTGGCAAAGTAAAAGCTAAACTGAGTAAAATACTCCATTCATAACAGAATAGGACAAAATTTAGTCAATCCAGTTCTTAGCTCTCTCTACTGCTTTTTGCCAGACAGCAAAATCAGCTTGTGCTTTCTTAGCGTTCTCCGACGGCTCAAAAACGCGGTCAATCTGACGGCTTTCGACCAGCTTATGATAGTCATCCCAAAGGCCAACGGCTAAACCTGCGGCAAAAGCAGCGCCCTGAGCAGTTGCATCGAGCACGGCAGGCCGTTCCACCGGGATACCTAGTACATCTGCCTGATATTGCATTAGAAAATCGTTCTTGCAAGCACCGCCGTCTACCTTGAGCTGCTTGATCGGGGTGCCAGCATCTTGATTAACGGCTTCGACGACTTCTCTAGCCTGATTCGCGATCGCTTCCAACACCGCCCGCACCATATGGGCCTTCGATGCCCCACGGGTAATACCCAAAAATGCCCCCCGAGCCCCCATGTCCCAATGTGGCGCTCCCAATCCGCTAAGGGCAGGGACAAAATACACACCACCGTTATCTTCGACCTGAGTGGCTAAGTCCTCGGTCTCAGCCGCATCGTCAATGATCTTGAGCCCGTCTCGTAGCCACTGAACGCAGGCCCCCGCCGTGAACATGCTGCCTTCTAGCGCATAGCCTAGCGTGTAGTCATCGCTATCGGGCTTGGCCGTTGTCCAGGCCACTGTAGAAAGCAGCTGGTTTTGCGATCGCTCCCTTTTCTCACCCGTGCTTGCAACCAAAAAGCAGCCTGTGCCGTAAGTGCATTTGAGTAGGCCAGGGCGATCACATCCGTGGGCGAACAAAGCTGACTGTTGGTCACCAAAGATTGCCGCGATCGGCACCTCTATTCCCAGCAGTTCAGGATCACTGTGGCCGAATATCCCTTGACTAGGCCTAATCTCCGGCAATATCTGTCTAGGAATATCAAACAGCTTTAGCATCGACTCATCCCACTGCTGAACATCCAAATTCATCAGCATCGTGCGACTAGCGTTGCTGTGATCAGTCGCATGAACCTTACCACCCGTCAAATTCCAGAGTGCCCAGCTATCGACTGTACCGGCTAGCACATTGTCTATATCAACAGTATCAACGTGGTTTAGCAGCCAGTTGATCTTGGTGGCCGAGAAATACGCATCTAGAAACAACCCTGTCTTCTCGTAGATTTCTTTCCGGGAAGGCTCAACTGATTTACAAAAATCTGCTGTCCGCCGATCTTGCCAAACGATGGCCTTATGCAGAGGTTTACCTGTTGTCTTGTCCCACAGCAAGCAGGTTTCTCTTTGTACCGTCAGCCCGATTGCCGCTAGATCTTTGGCCTCAATCCCAGCCTCTTCTAGCGCTGCGCCCATTGCCCATTTCACCGCCTCCCAGATCTCTGTAGCGTCGTGCTCTACCCAACCAGGCTGAGGGTAGTACTGGGTCAGCTCTCGGTAAGCTTGGCCAACAATGCTGCCGGATTTATCGAAGATGATGGCGCGGTTGCCAGTAGTGCCGAGGTCGAGAGAAAGGATATGAGGCATGGGAAAGGATGAGTGTGGAGGGAAGAAAGGAAAAAGATTAAGGAACTACATCATTGCTTCAAACAGGCCAATGAGGTTACCTGCAGGATCTCTGAAGTAGGCAACCTTAAGAGAAAATTCGTTGTTTTGTGTAGGCGGCTCATCAAAGCTGACACCCGCTTGGCGAAGTTCGTGATAGATATCGTCTAGGTTATGAACATTGAGAATAAGGCAAACTTTGTCTTGGACATTTTCGGCCACGGGGCGATCGCTAGTCCGCAAAATTTCAGCCATCTCGCGCTGACAAAAGAGCGAAATCCACATGTTCTCAGTAATTTCAAACTCGGCGTAGCCTTTCTCAACTTGCAATGTACGTGGCTTAAACTTGAGAACGTCTTTATAGAACTGAGCACAAGCGGCAACATCATCGACAAATAAACGGGTATGAGCGGTTCGAACTTCCATGTCACTCGAGCTTTCTCTCCAAAGGGTGCCTTGATTATTTCTCGATTCTGAGACGCTAAGGGGTTGAGTTTGAGGAACTTAATATAGACTCGCAAAAAAGCTTTGGGCAAGACACAGTTTCACCGACTGTATTGGGATAGGGTTATAACGTCAGAGCCAAGTAGTCAGAACTTCAATTAATTCTTTCTCAAGAGGCTTCTCGCGTTCAAGTCTCGCCCCTTGAAAGAGGTTCTATCCATTCTATCCAGGTAGAGCAGCACCAACACCCACTCAGAGCTAAGGGGGGAATAAACAAAAATGCTCAGTACAGCTTGGCGGCATGACTGAGCGATGATAGATATTTAAATTTTTGGAAATCGGAACAATGGCGGTTTCAATCAACGCAGGAAAGAACGATTCTTACAACGTCCTTCACCTAGCAACTTATCCTCTTCCAAACAGACGCTTCAGTGGATTCGAAGCGATCTGTCCGATCGATGGAGACATCTTCTTTTTGGCAGCTTGAACGGGGTCTGCATCTGTAAGAATCTGAGCCGCTCGCTCGCTAATATCCGTACTGCGCTCCCGGCTGGTCGAAGAGACAAGTGTTGCTTTTGGCCCACTATCACCATTCGCATCAGATAAAGCGGTTTGATAGGCCTGGTTTAGGCTAGGAATGCTTGCTGCGATCGCAGGCAACTCCATTACCCGAGCCTCAAGATTCTGTCCAATAGAGGTTAGCTGTGCCTGCAGCCCAGCCGGTAAAGAGTCCTCTTGTTCACTAAGAGCCGTTAAAAAGGCGGTTAAATTTTTCTCTTGTTGCTCGTTCATTAGTTATGTCCTGAGACTGCACAGTTAAGAATAGACATCAGACAATAACGTTAGAAAGTTTACAAGTCTGCCTGTCTTTTGGGCTTATCCTTAGTAGGATTTAAATCATGCTATATGAGTAGAGAGCACCTAGCCTCTTTCTTGCGAAGGAATGAACAGTCAAGATTAATGAAGCAATCGAGGCCCTCTTTCTATCCTTTCAAGAACGGATTTTCTCTATTCTCTAACTCAACTGCATTAATCGACTTAGTCACTCTAGCAACCAGACCAAAGTTGAGGTTCACCTACCTGAAGCGCCACCAACGTTGTACTAATACTCTTACTAAACAACGCAATAGACCCATAGTTGTTGATGTCACTATTTACTACGCCAGACGCATCAACATTGACATAGAAGCACTAAGCTTTTATGAGTTTTTGGTCTTCTAAGTTTTTATCCTTTAAGAGTATTCAGAAAAAATATTTACTCAACAGGGATTCCGACAGTAATCAAGTGATGATAGACTAGGCTCTATGAGAAAATATAGTTCATAGAGCCTAGTCTATCTTATTCAAAAGACATTCGAAATACATTAGGACTCCAGGTTTTTTCCACAGATATCTGAGGCCGATCACTCTCTCAATACATCTGCTAATCGAATACCTTTTTAAGCATGCAAATTACTAATCGGATAAACTTTCGGCATCTGCGTGGAGATGTCTTCGGCGGTGTAACTGCCGCCGTCATCGCCCTACCAATGGCCCTAGCTTTCGGTGTTGCCTCGGGAGCTGGCCCTGTTGCTGGTCTTTGGGGTGCAGTCTTAGTCGGCTTCTTCGCAGCCTTATTTGGCGGCACACCTACGCTTATCTCTGAGCCTACTGGCCCGATGACAGTAGTGATGACTGCAGTCATTGCCAACTTGACAGCAGCAGATCCTGAAAATGGTCTCGCCATGGCCTTTACTGTCGTGATGATGGCCGGCCTTTTTCAAATTATCCTTGGCACGCTGAGATTAGGGAAATACGTCACTATGATGCCCTACACCGTAATCTCAGGCTTTATGTCGGGTATCGGTATCATTCTGGTGATCTTACAGCTGGCGCCTTTTTTAGGCCAGGCGAGTCCAGCAGGTGGAGTTATTGGAACGCTCCGGTCAATTCCTGAGCTAGTAACCAACATCCAGCCTGCTGAAACCATTTTGGCGACTATTTCAGTTGCCATCATTTGGTTTATGCCCTCTAAGTTCAAGAAGGTCATTCCCCCTCAGCTAATTGCACTAATTGCGGGAACAATTATCTCTTTGATCTTTTTCTCCAACGTAGATATTCGCCGCATTGGTGAAATTCCAATGGGCTTCCCAGCCCTGCAAGTTCCAACCTTCAGCGCTTCTCAATTACAGCTCATGGTAGTCGATGCAATTGTCCTTGGCATGTTGGGCTGTATCGACGCTCTGCTCACTTCTGTGGTAGCAGATAGTCTGACTCGAACCGAACACGACTCGAACAAAGAGCTAATTGGTCAGGGTCTAGGTAATATCGCCTCTGGTTTGTTCGGTGGTATTGCAGGTGCTGGTGCCACGATGGGAACTGTTGTTAACATTCAATCCGGTGGTAGAACGGCGCTTTCTGGTTTAACTCGCGCGGCTGTGCTGCTAGTTGTCATTTTGGGTGCAGCTAATCTAGCAGCAGCAATTCCTCTAGCGGTATTAGCTGGAATCGCCTTGAAAGTAGGTATCGATATTATCGACTGGAGTTTCTTGAAGCGGGCCCACAAAGTCTCTTTGAAAGGTGCGCTGATTATGTACGCCGTGATTGCACTCACCGTACTAGTCGATCTAATTGTAGCGGTCGGTGTGGGGGTCTTCATCGCCAATATTTTGACCATCGAGCGGATGAGCTTGCTCCAATCTAAGTCCGTCAAGACTATCACCGATGATGATGATGCTATTCTACTGAACTCTAACGAACAGCGTTGGCTAAATGAGGCTAATGATCGCGTTCTGCTGTTCCATCTAAGCGGTCCGATGATCTTTGGTGTGGCCAAGGCAATCACCCGAGAGCACAATGCAATCAAAGAGTGTGACGCAGTTGTGTTTGACTTAGCTGATGTTCCTCACCTAGGCGTTACGGCTTCTCTGACTATTGAGAATGCGATCAAAGAAGCACTTGAAAAAGGTCGTCAAGTTTTCCTCGTAGGTGCGCAGGCTCAAACCTTGAAACGACTTAAGAATCTCGATGTTTTGAAGTTATTGCCACCTAACTGCATCTTCGACAGCCGAGAAGAAGCTTTGAGATATGCGGCGCAGGCAGTCTCTCCAAGGCTATCAGAGCAATCAGCATCTGTTGAGCCTTTAGACTATGGAGCATCACCATCGCCTAGCTGATTTACAACAACTCATCTGTGACCTTATCTATCAAGATCTGCATTCAGCCTGCTTCACCACCCAAAGCTGTATAAGCCCAAAGCTGTAACCATTGATAGGCAAAATGACAGACGCTATATTCATACTCAAAGCTGGCGTAGAACCACTCATGACGTTGTTGTATCTATCAAGTTAGTTACGAACAGTTGTGATACCCCTTAAGAGTCTTAAGCAACAACCGCGAATCCAACCAGCAGAGAAGATATTTAAGACTATCCTTCTCTGCTATATCTTCTCACCCGTTTGCACCTTCCATAAGCCCGCATAAATGCCGTCTTTTGCAAGCAAATGCTCATGAGTATCACTTTCAATCAGCTTGCCTTGTTCCATGACATAGATGCAATGAGCATTGCGAACCGTTGACAAACGATGCGCGATCGCAATAACAGTTCTCTCTTGAGTAATTTTCTCAAGTGACTTTTGAATTGCTGCTTCAGTTTCATTATCGACTGCCGAAGTTGCTTCATCTAGAACCAAAATCGGTGGGTTTTTTAGCAAAGCTCTTGCAATTGCCAGCCGTTGCCGCTGGCCGCCCGACAACTTTTGACCTCGTTCGCCCACTATTGTGTCATATCCATTCGGCAGCGCCGCGATAAAATCATGAGCTTCAGCGACATTCGCCGCTCTTGTGATCTCATCTAGAGTCGCATTGAAGCTACCGTAGGCAATGTTTTCAGCCACTGTGCCATGGAACAGAAATACATCTTGGCTCACTAGTCCGATCGACCTTCTCAAATCTTTAAGCGATAGAGACTGCAGATCTAGGCCATCTAGAAAAATTTGACCAGCATTCACCTCATAGAAGCGCAGTAATAGCTTGACTAAAGTACTTTTGCCTGAGCCGGTAGATCCGACAATTGCAGTTGTTTTTCCAGCTGGAATTTTAAGAGAGAGGTTTTTGAGAATAGGCTGCCGCTCGTGATAACTAAAAGAAACATCCTCAAAGATCACTTCACCACTGACTTGCGCAGTGGGTAAAAGGGTTGTTCCCGGACGAATCGCTACAGGCGTATCTAACAGATTTAGCACTCTATGGGTTGAGGCCATCGCTCGTTGATACTGATCGAGCGTTTCACCTAGCCTTGTTAAGGGCCAAAGCAAACGCTGTGTAAGAAAAACCAGCACCGTATAGGTACCTGCCTCTATATTACCGGCAGCAGTTGCTAAGCCACCATAGAACAAAATTCCAGTAAATCCAATCAGAATAATGATCCGGATCAATGGAATAAAAGCAGCACTCAAGACAATCGCTTGACGATTGCTAGTTTTATAAGCTTGGCTCTCACGCTCTAGCTGCGCTATTTCAAAGTCTTCAGATGTGAAGCTTTTGATAGTAGCAATGCCGGTGAGGTTGTTGATCAAGCGAGCGTTGATCACTCCGGCTTTATCTCGAACATCCGCATAGCGCGGAGCAAGGAATTTTTGAAAGGCGATCGCGCCCCCGACAATCAGTGGCATCGGCACGATAGCCATCCAGGCCAGTCCCGGTGCCAGGACAAAAAACACAACGCCGATAATCAACACCGTTGCCGCCATCTGGATCAGCTGATTTGCGCCTCTATCTAGAAAGCGCTCTAGCTGATTGATGTCATCGTTCAGCATAGACATCAGCTGCCCGGTACTACGCTCTTCGAAGTAGGCCAACTCCAATCCCTGCACATGTCCATAAGCATCTATGCGCAGGTCGTGTTCTATCGACTGCGATAGGTTACGCCACAGCAGCTCATACGCATACTGAAAAGCAGATTCTAGAATCCAAACGAGGAACGTCAAGGCGGAAAGTAAAATGAACTGCGATCGCAAGTCCACCACACCCCATCTGGCGAGGATGGAATTCTGCTGATCGACCACAATATCAATCGCAACGCCAATCAACGCAGGAGGAGCTAGATCAAAAACTGTGTTGAGAAGCGAACAGAGACTTGCCAACCATGCTCTAGACCGATACTTTCGGCCATAGGTTAGCAGACGCCTCAACGGATGCGTAGAAGAAGACATAGGAAATCAGCGAAAATCGCCAAGGAAGTAGGAGGCTTTCGCTAGGACTATAGCAAAATAAATTAGCTGAGTATCCCCGCCAAATTATGCAGATATTGTTCAAATGGCTATAGTTGACCTGCTGTAATTCAGGCATCGATTCAACTACAGAAACTATGGCCTAAGCGTCTGCTGTTGCTCAAGCGATGATTGCTTTAGTCACTATAGAGGTAGCCGGAGAGTTGGCAGTCGCGCTAGGTGTCATCGGATTAACTACCACAGGATCGGCAACGACAGAATCAGCAACGACAGAATCAGCAACGACAGGATCGGCAACGACAGGATCAGTAACGACAGAGTCAACAGCTGAATTTGCAACTGTCTTTGCCTGATCGCTTTCTCCACTAGCAGCGACGGGAGCAGCTAGCCCTAGATCTTCCGAGATCCAATCAATCACCTGATCGAGAAATAAATCAGTATCTGCTACCGGCAGCCGAACCGGAGCAATGTCATGGTTGTCGATCTCGTGTGTAAGGTGATTTTCGGAGGTCAGATTCTCTAGTGCTTGGTTAAAGTCATCTACCTCAATTTCAGGTGCAATCTTGCTCAAAGGCGGCACAGTACTTTCAGAGATCTCAAATTCCCCTAAGTCGTTGACCACACAGAATGAATCTGGCTGCTTAGGCGTCTCCTCTGCTGCAAACATCACTTCAAAAGAGCCTGCAGATTCTACGATCTCAATACCTTTAGCGTCGGCGGTTTCGAGATTCTCAGCAGCGCTCTTCTTAACCTGAGCCTTGCTGCCAAGATTCGATAGAGAAATGATTTGCGGTTGAGACTTTACAGGATCGGCGCTGTAGCCTTTAGTAGGACGACTGCTATGACCTTTACCAAGAGGACGATTAGCAGGGCGATTAGCTGCGTGACTGGTCGGAAATATTTCGAGAATTCTCTTTCCTAGCAAAGCCGCTTTCTTCTCTGCTCTGCGGTGCGACGCTGCTGCAACCGTACTTGCCGCGAGCGCAATCCCTAACAAAGTCTTGGCAACGCTACCGTTTGGAAGTAGCGGTAATAGGCTTTGCCCAGCTACCAATTGAGCATGATGTGTCGGGATACCACTAACCGCCAGAGCGGCTTCTGGCGAAGTAGCCAAAATGAGATCGCGCTCTGATTGATAGCTGTCTAATACGCTCTGCTGGGAAAGCAGCTCACGCTGGAGGCGTTCGTATTCGCCTATATTTCTAGATAAGCGCTGCTGACGACCAATTAGTGAGGTCTCAAGTGCGGCGAGCTTTCGCTGGCGAAGCTGTTGAACTTTTTGCTGGTGAGTTTCAACTAGCAAAGCGCTGAACGCTTCTGTAGCAGCCTCTGTAAAATAAGTAGTCCCTAGAGTTTGGCTTCCACCAGCTAGCAGATAGCGGTTGAGTGCTTCTCCAGCAGCAACATGAGTTTTCCCAAGCAACGCTTGATACTCGGCATAGAGCTGGTTGAGTGCGGTGCCATCAGCATTGACTCGGCTATATTCTGTTTGAATGTTCTCTTCTACCGTTGATAGCTGAACCCACAACGCCTGATAGATTGCATCTTCGGCCAAGATCTGCTCAGCGATATCGACCTCCACATCTGCAAAGGACAGCTGGGTCTTGAGCTGTTCAGCTCGTAGGCGGGTTTGGTCTAATTCAATATCAAGCTGCCGCTCCTGGCTAGCAACTTCTGTGATTCGATCAGCTAGAGCCTTTTTGTAGGCACTAATATCTCCTTGTCCGTGCTGCCGCGAAAAATCTTTAAGCTGCTCTTCTAAACGCCCGACTCTAGCAGCCGCAATAGGAAGCTGCGAGCGAATATAGGTCAGTCGGCGACAGCTGTCGGTCACACAAGCTTTTGCCCGTGCGGTATCAGAAGCTACCTTAGCAACAACAGATTGGACAGCGCTGTTAACTTGCGTGGTATTTGCCTGAGTAGCATAGGAAAGAGACCAGCTGTAGTCTGCATTAACAGTAGCTGACGGTTGTTGGCTAGCCGACGCTAGGTCGTGGCTATCACTAAAAGCAACAGGTGTCGATGGTTCAACCAAGGAAGAGAGTACCTTCGCCTGATTAGAGACAACCCCCAGAGGAATTTGAGCTAGCTGCGTTTGTGAGGACTGCGTTTGTGGGAGCCGCGTTTGTTGCGAGACTAACTGATGTGAGGTTGCAGACGAATTAACAAACGAGTTCGCAAACGCAGCTTCACCAACGAACGGAACTAGCACCGAAGCTGACGCAATTGCAACTGCACGTGATAGGGCATTCTTACCTCTCTTCTGCCAATTGCTTCGAGCCGACAGGCGCTTAAAGGCTTGTCTAACAAAAAAATTGACGGAAGAGAAATTGTTGTGAGTGCAGCTAGCTTTTTGCATCGAGATATCCAACTAATTATTTAGCGGGCCTTGTTATTTAGCGGGCCTTGGTACAGATTGCCTGTAAGTATGTAGCTCTGGCGCAAATCATTAGACTTACAGCACGTTTGCTAAGTTACTCTACAAAGCGAGAAGGAACAGAGCCCATGACATGCTCTAGGTACTCTAAGGGGCACTGCATCTTTCTTATCTAACGGAGACACCGCTGAAAGACATAGAACCTGCGAGATAGTGACCTAATATTACTGGTTATTGACTGATGTTACCGATTATATAGTTACACAGTACCCGGAATGGTCGGTTGTAGAACAGTCTACATAGAGACTTCATGGTTTCTAAAAGCGGGCTACTTAGTCCCTTTATGTAAAAGAAGAAATGATTGATAGCTATCGCAATTTAGCAGACTTATATCGAAGCACGTTGTTTGACAACGTTATTCCTTTTTGGGAAAAGCACTCGGTCGATACTCGATACGGTGGCTACTTTACTTGTCTCAATTCTGAAGGCGTAGTCTATGACACTGACAAATTTGTCTGGCTACAGAACAGACAGGTTTGGACATTTTCTATGCTCTACAACGCGCTCTACAACGTCAAGAAGCAAACAACAAAGCAGGATAGATGGCTAAACCTGGCCAAAGCTGGCGTAGATTTTCTGGCTAAACACGGTAGAGACCCAGAAGGAAACTGGTTTTTCTCATTAACTCAGCAAGGAGAACCGTTGATTCAGCCGTACAACGTTTTCTCGGACTGCTTCGCGGCTATGGCATTTAGTCAGTACGCTCTAGCATCTGGGAGTGAGGCCGCTAAAGAGATTTCGCTTCAGGCTTACCAAAACGTTCTGCGTAGGCAGACCAATCCAAAAGGAAAATACAACAAGGCATATCCAGGCACCCGGGTGCTAAAGTCACTAGCGGTGCCGATGATTCTGGCGAACCTATCTTTGGAGATGGACTGGTTGATAGCCGATACGCAGCTAGATGAAGTGCTAGCTAGAACAGTTCATGAGGTGATGAGTGATTTTCTTGACGAAGAGCGTGGGCTGCTATGCGAGCATGTGGCCGCCGATGGCTCGCACGTAGATTGCTACGAAGGGCGGCTGATTAATCCTGGGCACGGGATTGAAGCAATGTGGTTCATGATGGCGATCGCCCAGCGACAGCAGAATACACATCTTATCGATCAGGCCGTAGAGGTTATCCTTAGCATCCTCGATTTTGCCTGGGACAAGCAGTATGGCGGCCTATACTACTTTATGGATGCGGCAGGGCACCCGCCACAGCAGCTAGAGTGGGATCAAAAGCTATGGTGGGTACATCTAGAGACGTTAGTAGCGTTAGCGATGGCATACCGACTGACAGGCCAACAAGACTGCTGGAGCTGGTATCTAAGGGTACACGACTACGCCTGGAGCCATTTCCCCGATGCTAAGCACGGTGAATGGTATGGCTATCTCAACCGCCGTGGAGAGGTGCTGCTACCGCTAAAGGGGGGTAAATGGAAAGGGTGTTTTCATGTCCCTAGAGCAATGTACCTCTGCTGGCAAGAGTTTGAGCAGCTAAGTAAGCACCCACAGCAAAGTCCATAGCCACTGACAAATCATGCTAAGAATTTCCCATATGGTGTCGATTCCAGATAGCGAGATAGCGATCAGCGCAGTTCGTTCTCAAGGCGCAGGTGGCCAAAACGTCAATAAGGTAGCAACAGCAGTACATCTGCGTTTTGATGTAGGCGCGTCTTCTCTACCAGACTTCTACAAGCGGCGGCTGTTAGCACTTCGAGACAAACGACTGACCAAAGACGGCGTGATCGTGATCAAGTCGCAAGAGCACCGTACTCAGGCTCGAAATAAAGAAGAAGCGCTGATGAGATTACAGCAAATGGTGAAGTCAGTCGCGATATTACCGAAGACTCGGCGAGTGACTAAACCGAGTCGGAATGCTAAACGGCGGCGGCTAGAAAACAAGGCAAGGCGATCGCAGCTAAAAGTTTCCCGTAAGAAAGTCGATCTTGATTAGGACATTATGACCAGAACCTCTGAGTGTTTGGAGCTATTGTTCAACGCGACTAGCCAAACAAGCGTTCTACTGGCCATCTCAGACTCCTTTACAAGAGGATGACTCAGTAGATTTCTTAAGCATCAGTAGACTTCTTGAACATAGGTAGACTACCGTCAGGTGAATCGACATCAAACAAGCTTCTTAACTCTCGATAAGCAAGACAATTGCACGCTAGATGATGCCAACCAAACCACTGCTAGCTCGGCTAAAGCCTTATCTACGCTGGGTAATCTTAGGCGGCACGCTCTTTTTCATTGCCAAAACGCTTAAAGATCATTGGCAAGAAGTCGTCGAGATCCAGTTCACAAGTCAAGCCTGGCTAATGGTGATCCTAGCGTTCATCGTCACCCTGATGGCTCATATTTGGTCGGGCTGGGTTTGGCACTGGATTTTGCGCCTGTTTGACCAGCCGCTAAGCGGGTTGTGGAGTACACCGATTTATCTTAAGACCAACGTCGCGAAGTATCTGCCTGGCAATGTCTGGCACTTTTTTGGCCGTGTCCGCGCATTGCAATCAGTTGGCGCATCTACAGGGACTGCTATCGTCAGCGTAGTGATGGAACCGCTGCTGATGGCAGTAGCCGCAATCATCATCGCTTGTCTAGCCGGTAGTCAGCTCTCGGGAATTGAAGGGCTGCTTGGCAGCCGACTTGGGCAAATAGCGGTGTTGAGCTTTGCGATCGCCAGTGTGCATCCCCGTGTGCTCAACCCTATCCTCCAAACATTAGGCCGAGCCAAAGCAAAAGCACAGAAGCTAGACTTTTCCACAGATAAAAAGATGCTCAGGGCTTACCCAGGCCGAGCACTGCTTGGCGAAATCGGGTTTGTACTGCTGCGATCGCTTGGATTCATCGCTATCGTTTCAGCCTTTCAACCGCTAAGCTTCGCCGATGGTCAGCCTCTTTTGGCCGCGTTTAGCTTAGCCTGGCTATTCGGCTTGGTCGTACCGGGCGCACCAGGTGGAATAGGGGTCTTTGAAGCCACTGCCATTTCGCTCCTAGATGCTCAGTATCCAGTAGCTATCATCCTTAGCAGCGTGGCTGTTTATCGGCTGATTAGCGTACTAACAGAAGTAAGCGCTGCAGGTATCGTTTGGATTCTAGAGCTGCGTACAGAACCTTAGCGATACAAACCATTGAGAAAGGACTAGAAATTCCTCAATTTGCAAGGACAGGATAAATTTATGAATAAAGTTCATTGATCTTGTGCCTAGAGTGTCTATTTTTAGTAAGGATTATCGGTAGTTTAGAAGTTAACTTGGCTAGGTCTACCCTCTGTGACTGCCCTATTGTCTTAAATCATCGCCATGATTAACGCTTCACTTGAACTGTCGCCCGCTCCCTTATCGCCCAATACTACAGAAGGCGAGGTTGCTCCTCAAAGCTTTAATAGACCAAATCTTTCTATCGTCGTTCCGATCTACAACGAAGTAGAAACCATCCCTTCGCTAGTATCACGGATTACCAAAGTATTAGAGGAGATGGACGTCACCTATGAGTTTATTTGTGTAGACGACGGCTCTACTGACGGCTCAGTCGCACTGCTAAGAGAAATTGCCCAAAAACAGATGGCATCTGGCGATTTTCGAGCAGTTTTGCTGCGGCGTAACTACGGTCAGTCAGCAGCGATGTCAGCCGGATTTCATCAAGCCAGGGGTAAAGTGATCGTGACGCTAGATGGCGATTTACAAAATGAGCCGGCTGATATCGCAACTGTGTATTACAAGCTGCTAGAAGGCTATGACCTTGTGAGCGGCTGGAGAAAAAATCGCCAGGACGATGCGGTCACTCGCCTACTTCCTTCTAAAATCGCCAATAGTCTGATCGCTAGGGTTACTGGCGTACGGCTGCATGACTATGGCTGCTCACTCAAAGCATACCGGGCAGAAGTGCTAAGTGATATGCATCTTTACGGAGAGCTGCATCGCTTTTTACCAGCACTAGCTTATATCGAAGGGGCACGAATTACTGAGATTCCGGTCCGGCATCATGCTAGGCAATTCGGTCAAAGTAAATATGGCTTGGGACGCACGTTGCGAGTCGTGATGGATTTGTTGACCATCTATTTTATGAAGACGTTTCTTACCCGGCCAATGCACGTGTTTGGACCATTTGGGATTGTTTCAATCTCGATTGGGTTTGCAATTGGTTTGTACTTGACCTTCGTAAAGCTATTTTTGAATGAGTCAATTGGTAACCGGCCTTTGCTATTGCTTGCGGTACTCTTATTGCTTTCAGGGATTCAGCTATTTAGCTTTGGGTTACTAGCTGAGCTGAACATGCGAACCTACCACGAGTCACAGCGGCGGCCTATCTACCGGGTTCGTGAGGTGCTAGGCGCTTCGGCTAAGAACAGCTAACCAATTCTTGCGACTTAATCTAAGTCTGGGCTTCTCTGTATAAAAAATGCTAGAAAGCGTCAGGATCAGCTCATGGTTAATCCACCATGATAGATTTGCTCATAGCTATTTGCTCATAGCTATTTGCTCATAGCTAACTGAGCGTGGCAAGCTGTATGGGAACTCTCGTGTTACTTGGGACACTTTTATCGACGGATACTGTTGAGATACCGTAGGCAACACAACTTGCAAACGGTTTAATATCAAGACGTTTGCTATATCAGCAGCTCAGGGCAACGCTGGGTTGTACCATGACCAGTGGGACTAGACCGTCTTTGTTAGGACAGCTTCATCTATGACCAGTGCTTTGCCGCGCCTTCAACGTTCGAGTGAGGGCAATCCACAGAATCCACCGCTGAGTAATCAATCCCAGCTCGGCCCTAAACTTACGCCTAAGCAGCTAAAGACGCTCAATCAAAGATTCGATCGGGCTAAGGCGACTGAGCTAATCGAGTGGGGCGTTAAAACGTTTGGTGACACGCTGGTCATGAGCACTAGCTTTGGAATTCAGTCAGCAGTGATGTTGGGCTTAGTTACAGAGGTAATTCCTGAGATTCCGGTAGTCTGGGTAGATACAGGCTATCTTCCAGCAGAAACCTATCGTTTTGCCGAGGCGCTAACGCAGCGATTGTCGCTGAATTTAAAGGTATATCAGTCGCCGCTAAGTCCGGCGCGGATGGAAGCGCTATATGGACGCTTGTGGGAGGAAGGCACGGTAGAAGCGTTCAATCAATATGACACGATTCGTAAGGTTGAGCCGATGAATCGTGCGCTTGAAGAACTAGGGGCACGTGCTTGGCTAACAGGACTGCGATCGCAACAGACAGACCACCGCAAAACGCTCAATCGGATTGATGAACAAGCAGGGCGCTACAAGCTACTGCCGATCTTGCACTGGCATTCTAAAGATGTATACGACTACCTAAAAACGCACAATTTGCCGTATCATCCCTTCTTTGAAGAAGGGTATGTCAGTGTAGGTGACTGGCATTCTAGCCGGCCGCTCACCGCTGATGACACAGATGCTCGGGCAACTCGGTTTAATGGACTCAAGCAAGAATGTGGCATCCATATCCCACAAACCCCTGAAGAAGCAGAGAGTTTAAATTCTAGTTCTCTGTAATCTAGTTCCCTGTAGTGTAGTTCGCTATAAGAAATGCGCCCCTCAAGAGCGTCTAAACTCCACTTGGATAACGAACATTTCTTTCTATCAACAACGATGTAGAAGCTCAGCAGACTGCGCCTTTACGAGATAAATCCCAGATAATAGATGTCTGATCTACGAACGCTAGCGTCTCAATTTGTGGCAGAAGGTGAAGTGGCTGCGGTCGAACCTTTGGGAAAAGGTAACATCAACAGCACTTTTTTGGTAACTGTGGATTTAGTAACAGCAGAAGGGAAATCACAATCGCGATTTGTGCTGCAAAGAATCAACGCGCAGGTGTTCCGGCGACCTGAGCAGGTGATTCAAAACATGGTGGTGCTCGGTGAGCATCTGCGCAATCGTGAAAAGATACAAACCGATGGGCGATCGCCTCATTGGCAAACGCCCCAGATCATTCCAACCACAGACGGGAACCACTTTTGGCAAGACGAAGCTAGAGACTATTGGCGGGCAATTAGCTTCATTGAGAACTCCCAAGTCCTCGAGACGATTGAAACTCACACCCATGCGCGAGAAGTAGGCTACGGACTAGCCATGTTTCATCGTCTAATCAGCAACTTACCCGTCGAAAACCTAGCTGATACGATAGAAGGCTTTCACATTACGCCTACCTACCTAACGCACTACCAGACAGTCCTAAAAGAGTATCAGACAGGTCATCACCTGGCTGTCCACTCAAACAATCACCTGATCGCCGATCCGAAGACGATTCGCTATTGTATGGAGTTTGTAGAAGCTAGGCGGCAGTGGGCATCCGTTCTAGAACGGGCCAAAGCAGAGGGCCATCTTCAGCTACGCCCTATCCACGGCGATCCAAAAGTCAACAACATCATGCTCAATCAAGACGGACAAGCCGTCAGCTTAATTGATCTAGACACGCTAAAACCCGGTCTAGTTCACTATGACATCGGAGACTGTTTGCGATCGAGCTGCAATCGTCTGGGCGAAGAAACGGAAGACTGGAAGCAGGTCACTTTCGATACATCGCTAGCAAAAGCCATGTTGGAGGGTTATTTTTCCCTGGCTCATGACTTTCTTACTGAGTACGACTACTTGTACATATACGATGCAATTAGGCTAATTGCCTTTGAGCTAGGGCTGAGGTTTTTTACTGATTACTTAGTAGGCAATGTTTACTTCAAAGTAGAGCATCCAACCCACAACCTGATGAGGGCGTTGGTGCAGTTTAAGCTCACTGAAAGCATTGAGACTCAGGCCGAAGAGATCGTAGGCATCATTGAGGCCCTCCGGCAATGAGGACCAAGGTATTCTACTTGCGACCCTTCGCAGCGCTTCCTGAGAACATATCCTTATCAATCAGTGGCAGGGTGACATTGGAAGAGACCTGGCTCACGATTGCTTACTCGCTCAGTGGTGATTGGGAGCAAGCTGTGATCCTACCTTCAAGATCACAGCCCTCAAGATCACAGCCTTCAAGATCCAAAAGAGAGCTAGAAGGGGCCAGACGCGATCGCCTTTGGGAACAGACCTGCTTTGAGTTCTTCTTAGCCTGGGGGTCCAAACCAACTATCCATACCCCCTATTGGGAATTCAATCTTTCACCCTCTGGAGACTGGAATGTCTTTTCGCTAGAGAGCTATCGGCAAGGCCCAAAGGAAGAAGCAGCTATTTCTCATCTACCTCTTGAAGTAGAAAGAAAATCGAAGAGCTTCCGTTTGAATCTACATCGCACGGATGTCAGTAGTTTGGTGAGTGCTAATCAACCGTTGTGGCTGGGGGTAAGCGCAGTTGTCCTCCTCGAAACGGGCAGACAAACGTTTTGGGCGATCGCTCATCCTGCCCCAGAACCAGACTTTCATCATCCTGGCAGCTTCGTCCTAGCGCTATGACGACAGTAAAGACTATTGTTAAAGACACCCTCTTTTAATACATAGCCTTTCAAAATAAAACTAGCCATGCCTGTCCCCTATCAAGGTCAATCGGTGGCCAAAACTATCTTCCTGCTATCGTCTGCCGTAGGCTGGCTGATCGTGGGAGCCTCGCTAATCTATTTAGTTCCCACAGCGATTGATCGGATCAGCCCTTCCCCCACCTCACAAATCTGGATGGAAACCTTAGGCCGCAGTGGCTACAATCCTCAGCTAGCTATCGTAGCAGGGGGTATAGCATTTGTGGTCACAGTAGCTGGCAATGCCTTTTGGTACTATAAATTCGAAGGTAAGTTTTGAACAGCAGCTTTAATGAAGACCATCGGCTTGCTCGGCGGCATGAGTTGGGAATCGACCATCGAATATTATCGCTTGCTAAACGAGATCGTAAGAACTGAGCTAGGTGGGCTACATTCGGCCAAGATCCTAATGTACTCGGTCGATTTTGAAGAGCTAGTGGCGCTAAAGCATAAGGACGCCTGGCCTGAGATCGCTAACCTGTTAGCCACCGCAGCAGCTCAGCTAGAAGGCGCTGGCGCAGAGTGCATACTCCTAGCAACTAACACAATGCATAAAGTGGCAGAGGCGATCACACTTTCTACGACCATTCCTCTTATTCATATTGCTGATGCCACCGCTGATGAAATCAAACGGCATGCCATTCAACGAGTAGGGCTTTTGGGTACCCGATTCACAATGGAAGAGTCTTTCTACAAAGGTAGGCTAGTCAATCAGCACGGACTAACCGTACAGGTTCCAAACGAAATAGAGCGTCATGCTATTCATGACATCATCTACAATGAGCTTTGTTTAGGGCAAACCCGACCAGCATCGCGCGATCAGTTCCGTGCAGTCATCTCGAATCTAGTCGATTCCGGCGCAGAGGCGATTATTTTAGGTTGTACAGAGATTGGATTACTTATCAAAAAAGAAGATAGCACTGTGCCACTATTCGACACTACCGCTATTCATGCCAAAGCTGCCGCTCAATGGGCGATTAAGTCAGATCACCGCATCAAAAGCTGAGTTGGCATCAAGTACTAACCGAAATGTCTATTGAGCATATTGACATTGAGCATACTGACTAAGTGTGAACTCTGAAGACTTCTTAAGGTTTCTAATTTTGGTTAAGCAAGCATGCTAGGTTCTACTATGATATGTATAGCGTATATCTACTTTCCGGCCCCCGAAGGCGATGTGTCTTCCCCAACAACACTAGATTCTGCATCGTATACAGCCCCATTTGAATAGTTAGAGGCTGATAATCCTCTAACTCACTCAGAATTACAATGTCATACAGATAATCCTTCTCATTGGGAACTGCCCCTTCCTAGGGTTGATGTTTGAACTTGCGAAAGTATCTAGTATCTATCTTCAACGGACTTGAAAACGGACTTGAATGGGTAGTGAATGCCTTTTGCTATCTAATTGTCTAAAGGCAAAAGATAAAAAGGGCTAGAAGTAGAGATTGAACAATATATCCAAAAGTGGATATGTTGATTGTGCCTATTTTCGTACTTACCTATTTCGGCTTACTTCCCCAATAGTGCGCCTTTATCCTGTTTAAACTTATGTATCTGAGCCTACAGAAGCCTTACCAAGAGTGAACTTGACTAGTGAAAACCAGGTAAGCTAGCCGCTTATCTTGGTAGGAGATAGCTGATCAGGTCTCCTGACAGATGTTTGCTTACCCAGTTGAGTCTTACTGTGTTGTAGGTGCATTCTTAGACAAGTCTATTCTCGGAAGTATCTAGTCGATGAGACTAGCCTAATGACTCTTCTTCCGTTCTACTACTTGTCATGCGTTTTATGAAACATGTTTTATGACAATGTTCGGTGATTACACCGTGAAACTACCACCAAGTTGCTATCTAGATTTTGGCATTATATGAAAGCATCTAAAGCGAAGACAAGGCCAATTGCACAAAGGCTCTCAGCTGTTTCTAACTTTGAACTCAGGGTTTTCTCTAGCTGTGTTGTTACGCTAGTCAAAAGTATTTGGTAAAAAGTATCTGACATTAGCCCCTTTTCCAAATCTTCTTAGCCGCTCTAGTAAGTCAAGTCAGCAGGCTGGAAAATTACTAAACCAAAGTAGATGTTTGAAGTTGATGTAAAAAAGCCAGTGTAGAAGTTACTGCAACCGACAGTAATTACAAACTACCTTTCATCAGCTTACTTCAAATTAATCAGAGGACGGTAAGTCTCACGCCAAAAAGACTTAAAAAATGCTAATCTAAACTCATAACGATTACGAGTAAGCGGTTTACTCATTACCTGTTGTCAGCGGTAGTCAGCAGACGTAACTTTCTACAGTAGAGCGAGCAGAAAAGTGTTGGTTGTCTGCTTTGCCCTTTAGTTTGAACGTAAGAAATTCTTTCATTGATAGAGGCCCCGGAACATGGCTAAGGACACAGAAAAAATCAAAGCAACCCAGGGCGTTGACAACATGCAGCTGCAGCATGCTACTAGCACACTAGCCGTTCAGGAGAAGAGTATGACTGACGTAAAACAAACGGCAACTAAAGTTAAGAGAACAACTAAAGCGAAGAAAACTACCACAAAGAAGGCTGCTACTAAGAAATCTACTTCCACAAAGACCAAGCCAGTATATACAACAGACGCTGTACGCTCCTATCTTCACGAAATTGGTCGGGTGCCGCTGCTTAGTCACGAAGATGAGATCGTATTGGGTAAGCAGGTACAGAAAATGATGGCTTTATTAGCTATCAAAGAAGAGTTAGCTGCCAAGCTATCTGAAGCTGAAGGTGAAGAGGCCGAAGTTTCTAACGCTGACTGGGCTGCCGCGGCGAGCATTCCAGAGTCTGAGTTGGATCATCATATGCGCCGTGGTCAGCGCTCAAAGCGTAAAATGATTGAAGCCAATCTGCGGTTAGTGGTTGCGGTGGCTAAGAAGTACCAGAAGCGTAATTTAGAGTTTCTAGACCTTATTCAGGAAGGGACTTTGGGCCTAGAGCGTGGGGTAGAAAAGTTTGACCCGATGAAGGGATACAAATTCTCAACCTATGCCTACTGGTGGATTCGTCAGGCAATTACTCGGGCGATCGCTCAGCAAGCTCGTACCATCCGCCTGCCAATTCACATCACCGAAAAGCTCAACAAGATCAAACGCGTTCAGCGTGAGCTCTCTCAAAAGCTAGGTCGTAGCCCAAATGCGGCTGAGATCGGCCAGGAACTAGAGCTAGAGCCCAAGCAAGTTCGAGAGTATCTCTCTATTGCTAGGCAGCCAATCTCCCTTGATGTTCGCATTGGTGACAACCAGGATACTGAGCTTCAAGATCTGTTGGAAGATGATGGTGCCTCACCAGAAGATTACACAGTGCAGCAGTCGCTTCGCTCTGATATCTTCAGGATGCTCTCAGAGCTGACTTCCCAGCAGCAAGAGGTGATCAATCTACGCTTTGGGTTAGCAGATGGGAATCCCCTTTCTCTGGCAAAAGTCGGTCAGCGTATGGGTATCAGTCGTGAGCGCGTCCGTCAGCTAGAGCAGCAGGCACTTAAGCACTTACGTCGTCGCAAGGCGAGTATCAACGGCTACCTAGCCGCTGGCTAGTGAATAGACGCTTACTGGACAAGCGTTTTTCTAACCTTTTGAAGTAAAACGACCGCAAGCAAATGGAAGCGGATAGAAGTACACTCTTCTATCCGCTTCTGTATTCTTAATCACCAGTGACTATGCATAAATTTCTTTGAGGCTGCTGGCTGCTAGCTTAATCGGTGTGAGTAAATCGAGTGGTAGCGCTAAAGCGTTCAGGTCTTTAAAATCTGGATGCTTCTCTTTCTTAGGTCCGTGATAATCGCTGCCACCAGTTACCAGTAAATTGTGAGCTTGACAGTATTCTTCTAGTTTGCGAGTTTGGCTGACGCTGTGTGTTGGATGGTAGACCTCTATACCCATTAACCCAGCTTCTATTAGCTCAGGCAAAACAGTTTCAACAGTACCGCCTCGAAAGATCCAAGGATGTGCCCAGACCGGAACCGCCCCACAGCTCAGCAAAAGTTCGATGCCTTCTTGAGCGGTGAACTTTTCGTATGGAACATAGGCCGGACCGTCATCCTTAAGGAAGCGATCAAAGGCTTCTCTGTGCGAGCTAACGTGACCTGCTTGTCTAAGAGCCGTCGCGATATGGGGGCGTCCAGGAGCCATTGCGCTTGACATATCGAGAAGTTCGATAGGATAGCCCAGCTCAGCGAGCTTATCAGCCATTTTGCGAGCCCGACGCTTACGGCCTTCGACCCGTTCTTGCAGGGGGGCGGCTAGGCGATCTGGGTCTGGATAGAAGCCAAGAATATGCAGCGATCGCCCGTTGTACACAGTGCTCAGCTCTAGCCCCGGAACAATCTCTAAATCAAATGGCCTTGCGGCTTCTGTAGCCTCTACCCAACCTGCCATCGTGTCGTGATCGGTAATAGCTAGCGCTTTCACGCCCTGTTCGGCAGCGAAATTCACTAGCTCTGTAGGCGTCAGGCTACCGTCTGAACAAGTGGTGTGGCTATGAAGTTCGAGCATGTTCGAAGAAAGAAAAGGAAAAAGGCATAAACCGCGCTGCTAAGATTGCTGCTGTATGATTTAGCTGTGAATCGCTGTTTACCATGATACAAGGAATACAGGAAATACAGCCGTGGCTGAGTGAGGCAACAGAACGCCTACGACTCGAGTTCGATCCTGAGAAAATTATCCTGTTTGGTTCCTGGGCATGTGGAGATGCCACTCGGCGTTCTGACATCGATCTGTTTATGGTGTGGCGATGTGAAATCGGCCCTTTAGACCGGATTGGGAAAGTGTTAGATCTGCTATCAGACGCGCCTAGAACAGTAGATGCAATCGTGTATACGCCATCAGAGCTATTGCGCTGTCAACACAGACCCTTTATTGCCCAGCTGCTAAAGGAGGGCAAGATTTTGTATGAGCGGAGCGAAGCGGCACTAGATAAACTCTATATCCCTACTCGCTACCCTGATGCCTTAGCTGAGCTTACGCCTGCTGAAGCTTTTACTCAGCGGGAGGCAAAAGCTGCGATCACATCTGCACAGAAGATTATCAGCCGCGTCGAAGCGCGTATTCATGGCATCACCTCATAGCCGCAATATCAGCCTCTCGAAGCTCAACAATAGGTGCGAGATAGGCCGCTTCTTTTTCGCTTCCGACTTTGCAGGCAAGCTGATCAACCGCTAACAGGTCGTTTCCCCATATCACTTGACCAATCTCAAAGCTGTCACCTTTATCGGGCCTGTAGTCGTGGCTGATGAACTTGCGATCACAGTCCACAACTCCACCGTCAAACAAATGCCCAACACTGAAATACACATCTTGCAGAACCAACGGCACAGACGGACGATGTAGCTGACCGCGCGAATGGGGACTGCGAGCCCTATATTTCTCTCTAGGAAACAGGCCGTAGAGATTTTTGAGCGAGGCAGAGATCAGATCTCTACCTTTCAAACTAGTTTTTTTGAAAGCGCTCACAGAAATTCGACAATCTACCTCCTGTAGCAGCTTCGGTGCCCACATTGTCTTGAAGCGAATAGGCTCAGGTAGTCGATTAGGATATTCAATGCACTCTAATTCGTCTGCGTTAAGTAGCCGAACGCCTTCGGTTAGCATAGGCGACAAACCATTTTTGACAGCAATATCAGCTAGCGAAACTTTAGAACAAACGCCTTCGACAATGAGAATTTCGGCAGTGGGGTTAGCACTTCGCAGCCCTGCTATTACTTTTCTCAAGACCGTCATACTGACCGTTACCGGTGGCCCCACAGGATAGCCAAGATTGGGTTTCACAAGAATTCGCTTCGCCGCTTTGGCATTAGGGGGTGGCGAATAGATAAAATTTGCTGTAGCAGCCGTTTGAGTGATGGCTTGAGCAGTGTTTTGAAGCGGGTGAGATTGAGCGATGGCTTTCAAGGTAGTGACATCTGGATATGAAGAGACCTTTGAACGGTGGACAGATGCCTTAGAGCAGGCAAATTCGATGAAGTCGTCGCTCAAAAGCTGGTTCAAAGATATTCGTATTTTAGAAGACGGTAGACCGGTGTGGGTGTATGGTCGGGGGCGATCGCACCCTGAATACCTTGGTCCTGGCACCTACGACCGACTAGCGAGATTGTTCATGGCCGAAGGCCAAGCCGCAGCGCAGGCAGCGACAATGTGGCAGATTCGCGATCATCAATTTGTCTGGGGTGAGCGCACCTATCTGATGGGGGTGCTAAACGTGACACCCGATAGCTTTAGCGATGGCGGCGAATTTAATACGATTGAAACGGCACTCGCTCAGGCAAAAGCGCTAGTAGAAGCGGATATGGATATTCTAGATATCGGCGGACAGTCAAGCCGTCCTGGCTCAAAACCGACCACACTAGAAGAAGAGTGTGATCGCGTCCTGCCGATCATCAAGGCTATCCGCACCAATCATCACCATAGACTACAAAACATTCCTATCTCGATCGATACTACCCGCGCCAAAGTTGCCAAAGCTGCACTAGAACTGGGTGCAGACATCGTTAACGATATCTCTGCAGGCACCTACGAGCCCAGCATATTAGAGGTCACAGCCAACGCGGGTGCGCCCATTATCCTGATGCATCTGCGGGGTACACCTGAAACCATGCAGCAGATGACAGACTACGATGACCTGATGCGAGAGATCGTTTTGTTTCTAGCAGGCCAGGCAGACAAGGCCGTGGAGGCTGGCATCGATCCGAAGAAAATCGCGGTCGATCCTGGCATCGGGTTTGCTAAAACCATCTCTCAAAACATCACAATCTTGCAGGAGCTTGAAGCGCTAAAAGCGCTGAACTGTCCGATTCTAGTGGGAACGTCGCGTAAAAGCTTTATCGGGAAGATTCTAGATCAGCCCAAAGCAAAAGATCGGGTATGGGGAACAGCGGCAACGGTAGATTGTGCGATCGCTCACGGTGCAGATATCATCCGCGTACACGATGGCCCTCAAATGCGAGATGTTTGTCGCATGGCCGATCGCCTTTGGCGCTAAGTTCTAATCGCTGCTGACCTAGCTCTACTCCCATTTCTCTCTTTCAGGGCATTTGAGAACCGGACATGCTGATTTACACTAAAAGACGCACTCCATAGATCGATCCCGAGGTTTCCCATGAGACGATACAAAGCCATCGTTGGTGTTCTACTAGCTGCGATCGCCACCTTCTTGGTGAGCTGTGGCGGTAGCCCCGAAGCGGTAGCCCCTACCTATACCCCCGAAAAGATCGCTCAGATAACAAACTACGTTCGCCGACTAGAATCATCTCGTAATCGCTTTCCTGAACTGCTGAACTACATCGAGAAA
The DNA here is from genome assembly GCF_000155595.1 of Synechococcus sp. PCC 7335. Taxonomy (NCBI): domain Bacteria; kingdom Bacillati; phylum Cyanobacteriota; class Cyanophyceae; order Synechococcales; family Synechococcaceae; genus Synechococcus; species Synechococcus sp. PCC 7335. The sequence goes on from NZ_DS989904.1 coordinate 4,558,445, forward strand.
GATAACTGGGTCAACGTCGATAACTTCACGCACGGTCCACTGGGTCAGCTCCGCGCTGAACTGCTACGGTTGTCCGGCCAGCTACTGCCAGAAGATCAGCCCAAAGCAAAAGCACTTTCAGAAGAAATCCTAGGACATTTAGAGAACTTAGATGCAGCTTCTGAAGAACGTAACTATGGCGAGGCGCTTACTCAATACCGCGAGTTTGTAGGCGATTTTGAAGCTTTGCTGAGTATTGTTCCTGAAGGCGCGCGTCAAGACGCTATCGATCAAGCAGAGAAAGAAGCTGACGTGTACGAGATGACCACCACCTTTCCAGATGAAAAAGAAATTCGCGCAGCAGAAGAAGATATGGTTCGGACCCCAGTTCTGCTAGATGGAGACACTTAGAGATACGATGGAAGCGGTAGTTGGGGACGCGAAAAATCTAGGTGGCGATGCCTAAGTCAAAACCGTTTAGCGTCAAGCGTAGACTGCTGTAGATTTTTGTGAGTAGTTTGTAAGTAGACAGGGGGTGGAATATCATCCTCTGTTTTTTATTCGACATCCTTCTAATGAAACCGCATGAGACCTAAAGTTGTTGTTGTTGGCTGTGGCGTTGTTGGCGCTATGATCGCTTACGAACTCAGTCTCCATGTAGCGGCAGACATTTACGTTATCGATCAGCATCAACCTGCGCAAGGCTCTACCGGCGCCGCGCTTGGCGTTTTGATGGGCGTGATCAGCCGCAAGGTAAAAGGACGAACTTGGCAGTTAAGAGAAACAAGTATTTGTCGCTATCGTTCGCTAGTTCGCGAGCTACACCAGCAAGGTTATCCTGTTCCTTTTAATACGCAAGGAATACTTAGCCTGTGTTTCAACGAAGATCAGCTACCTCGATGGCATGCCTTGAAGAAGAAACGAGCCGAACAGGGATGGCCTTTAGACATCTGGAGGCCAGGAGAGTTAGCAGAAAAGTGTCCCCATATTGAGCTAGAAAACGAGTTTAAGAATGAGAGCGGTGATCGTGTGCTTCAATCTGTAGCCGCAGCCATCTACTCGCCTGCCGACGCTCAGGTGCACCCAGCTCAATTGACCCAGGCGCTAGTATCAGCTTCTAAAAAGCGAGGGGTGCGTTTTCTTTTTGATACAGAAGTCACTGGTTTAGAAATCCGAGGAACCAGATGCAACAGCATACAAACAAAGAACGAAGTGATTGTTGCAGATTGGGTAGTTTTATCAGCTGGACTAGGAGCGGCTAATCTATCCAGGATATCAGCTGAGCCTCTAGAGCTAATACCGGTATTGGGTCAGGCGATGGAGATTGAGTTGAGCACTGAAGTCGGCGATCGCACTTTTCAACCTGTGATCAATGGTGACGATATTCAGTTTGTTCCACTCGGAGGCAAGCGCTATTGGTTAGGCGCGACGGTAGAATTTCCTGAAGGCAACCTCCCATTGAGTGCAAAGGCTAATGGATTGAAAGATTTGCAGCAGGCGGCAGCGCGATTTTGTAGTGTGATCGCCCAGGCCAACATCCTTGATACCTGGAGCGGCCTACGCCCTCGCCCAGTAGGACAACCAGCCCCTGTGATTAAGCCTTTGGGTGATATAGAAAACGTCATACTAGCCACAGGCCACTATCGCAATGGTGTATTACTCGCGCCTGCTACCGCCAAAGCAGTATGCCAACATCTAGAAGCTATGTAATTCAACTTAAAGCAGCGAACGCTATATGTTCTCTAAAGAAAACTGGTACATCGTCAAACAAGATTCCCAAGCATGCAAAATTGTGTCTGAACAAGAGCTAGAAGCATTGACCGAAACAGACGGCGAAACAGCATCGCCTGCTGGAGCGCCTACATCTGGGGCACCTGAAGCGCCTATACAATGGGGGCCGTTCGAAACACAAGAGCAGGCCATTGCGAAACGCATTGGCCTAATCAGGGCTGGAAAATGTCAGCCCGTGATCTGAGCTGATCAATTATTGTGCAATTACTGCCACGCCTAGCGATCTGCAGCGCCAGCACTGCTTGCAGACTGACGCTGCAAACGAACTTCGTCCGTTAAAACTTTCACGGCTTCTGCATACTGCGGATCGTCCAAAGTACCAACTTTGTCGCGATCTTCTACCAGTGCCTCACGCTCTTCATCGCTCAGCTCTACGATGTAGTCAGGCTCGATGCCTAGCTTATTGATATCTCGCCCAGAAGGCGTTAGATATTTGGCAATGGTCACAGCGATTCCAGACCCATCCGTCAGCCCTCTTACTGATTGCACCAGCCCTTTACCAAACGTTTGCGTCCCTACGAGCGTCGCTCGCTGATTGTCTTGCAATGCACCGGAGAGAATTTCACTCGCGCTAGCAGACCCACCATCTACCAAAACAACTAGAGGCTTGTCTGTTAAAGCTTCGCTATGGGCGACTTCTTCATTACTTGTCGAATTTCGATCCACCGTAGAGACAATCGTGCCTTCTTCAATCCACATCTTAGCAATCTCAATACTAGAGAATAGTAATCCTCCTGGATTGGATCTAAGATCTAAGACATAGCCAGTCACCTTTCGCTCTTCTAATGATTCGATCGCGTCTTTCATCTCCTCAGCAGCGTTACTACTAAACTGAGTGAGTCTGATGTAGCCAATAGATCCTTGTGGACTGTCCTTGACAGAGAAGCGAACAGGATGAATTTCAATACGGGCACGAGTAAGCTCGAACTCTAGCGCTCTGCCATCTCTATCAATTGAAAGAACGACATCAGAGTTTACTGGACCTCGAATCAAGCTAACGGCATCGTTTAGCTCCATGCCTTCTGTACTATTGCCATCGATCGAGGTAATGACATCCCCTGACAGCAAGCCAGCCTCGAAGGCAGGAGTAGCTTCGATCGGAGAGACAACGACAATATTGTCAGTCTCTTCTTCCTTAGAAATTTGGATACCAACCCCGGTAAGTTCTCCCGAGGTTTCGATCTGCATATTGTTGAATTCCTCGGGATCCATAAACCGCGTGTATGGATCGTCGAGCTGCTCTAGCATTTCGCGCACGGCTACGTACGCAGACTCTTTATCGGTGTAGGTACGATTAAGATACTCTAGACGTACGTCATTCCAATCTAGCGAGTTGAAGGATTCGTCAACGTACTGGTTATCGATGAGGTTCCACACTTCATCGACTATCTCTTTGGGACCGTCTTTGAAGAAAGCTTGACCGTCAGATAGTTGAATACCTGTACCTGTTATGACTAAAGCTGCGCTTGCCAGCGCAGTCGCTCCCAAGATAAAACCGCGCTTGTTGACTGTCATAGAGAATTAGAATCCTGCGTGGAGGACGTTGTGAGTACGCCCAATTTAACACAACCCATTTATTTGTAGCCTGAGCTTAGGCTGAGAACACTTCTCTACTGAGCAAGCTTCATACTAGAAAGTGCATTTAAGAAGAGTTCTTGAGAAAAGTAGAAAAAGCACAGGGTTAGTATGGTGGCAAGTAGACCACTTTCTTAAGCGTTTACCATTTGCAGAGCTAGCCTAAAGCTGAACTCGTGTAGTGCTAAACACGTGTCGTGCTAAATACCAAAGATACCGAATGCCTTTGCGATCACTAACTCACATCGGGTTCTACCCAGCGGCCATCTGACTTAATCAAGTTAATCAACTCTTCTACACCATTCTCTTCAGGGACCCGTTTGATTTCTTCGCGGCCTCTATACAAAGCGATGGTGTTCGCTTGTTTACCGACATAGCCGTAGTCTGCATCGGCCATTTCACCTGGCCCATTGACGATACAGCCCATCACCGCAATGTCTAATCCCGTCAGATGACTTGTCGCTTCTCTGACCTTGTGCAAAACATCTTCTAGATTAAATAGCGTACGTCCACAAGAAGGACAAGCAACGTATTCCACCATGGTTTTACGCAAGCCCAGTGCCTGTAGGATGCTGTAGCACACAGGGATCTCTTTTTCTGGAGCTTCTGTTAAGGAGACGCGAATGGTATCGCCAATGCCCATGGCCAGCAATGTGGCAATTCCCGCAGTAGACTTGATTCGTCCATATTCACCGTCACCAGCTTCAGTGACACCTAGGTGCAGCGGATAGCTCATGCCTAGCTCGTCCATGCGCTGAACCATCAGTCTGTAGGCAGCTAGCATAACCGGCACTCGTGAAGCCTTGAGCGACAAAACAATATTGCGGAAGTTCAGAGATTCGCAGATACGGATGAATTCTAGGGCCGATTCGACCATACCTTCGGGGGTATCACCGTAGGTAAAAAGCATTCGCTCAGCAAGAGAGCCGTGGTTGACACCAATTCGCATCGCCTTGTTTTGATCGCGTAAGGAAATGACAAGCGGCTCTAAGGTTTCTCGGATTTTCTCGCCGATGGCATCGAATTCAGCCTGAGTATATTCGGTGCGATCGCTCTCTGCTTTCTCAAATACGTACAGACCGGGATTAATCCGCACCTTGTCAACATGCTTAGCGACTTCGAGCGCGATCTTCATGCCGTTGTGATGCACATCAGCCACCAACGGTACTGGTTGATACGTTTTTGCTAGCCGATCTTTAATCTCTGATAGCGCCCGGGCATGCGCCATACTAGGCACCGTCACTCGAACAATTTCGCAGCCAACTTCATGCAGCCGGCGAATAGCTGCTACCGAACCCTCAATGTCTAATGTATCTTCGTTGATCATAGACTGCACTACGACCGGATGCCCGCCACCAATTGTGATATCTCCTACTTTGACTGGCCTAGTTTTGCGGCGATGAATTGTCGTGTCAAAGGCGACTTCAGCAGGCGCACTAGTTGTCGTAGGCTTAGGTTTAGCAGCGGGAGAAGACAGAGTTTGCATGGTTAGAGATAGAGTTTAATGCGATCTAGTTAAAGCGATCTAGCGACAGCGGCTTGTTTCTATCCTAGCTTTGCGGTGCATTCTAAGATCAAGCGCTGGTTAACAAGTGCATAAGGCTGAACAGCAAGCGCCTGACGAAAAGACTCAATCGCGGCAGTGTAGTTGCCCACGGCGCTATGACTAAGACCTAGCCCATGAAGCGCACCAAAGTGGTAGGGGACGAGTGCAACCACTTTTTGGCAGGCGGCGATCGCACGCCAATAATCCCCTTGGGTATAGTGCAAAACCGCCAGTCGATTCCAGGCTTCAGCAAAATCAGGCTGCGCTTCGACAATATCACCCAGTAAGGCTTCAGACTGAGTCATCTTCCCAGCTTGAAGTAAAGTTTGCGCTTCCATGAGCTGCTGAGCACCGTAGACACCCTTTTGATGAAACCAAGCATGCCAAAACAAAGAAGAGGCGCGATCACGTACTTCAGCGTCTGGCCGCTTGAGATCTTCGAGCAAGCGATTAACGCGATCTAAATCCATTAACTGAAACGTTCCTTGTCACAAAGCGCCTTCAAACGAACGATTTAACCAACGGTGGATTAGACAATAGACTACACAAATATCACCCTACTATTCTACGGCTAACGAGACTCGGCGACCGCCACTTCCTCTCAGTTCATCTAGGAGATTGGCAATATCATCATAGGGTAGAGTCCGATCCGCCTTGAGCAAGATCGTTCCATCAGGATTCTCCTGAAAATAAGTCCTTAGCCTAGGTGATAGATTTCGTAGCTGAATGATTTCATCATCTAAGATCAGCTCCTTTTGAGCCGTCAGACCAATTACAAAAGGCGGCGACTCGTCTGCGCTGCCGCTGATAATTTCATCAGTACTATTAACAGAGCGGGGCAGGGTGACGCCGTTGATCTCGACACCGGTTAGGCCCATAGAGATGACAACGAAGAAGATCAGCACCGTCATTAGTACATCCATCATCGGCACAAGGTTGACTTCAGGAATCCGGCTAGGACGACGATGACGAGTACGCATAGGACAAAAGTTAAGCAGTAGGAAAGTGCAGGTTGAAAGACATCGCTTAGGACGCTTCTCTGATAGCCAAAGAAACTCGCTTGCCGCCGACAGCTCGCATATCACCGAGAAACTGAACTACTTGCTCATAAGGAAGTTCGCGGCTAGGAATCAAATAAACAATCCTGTCGGTATCTTGAGCTAGGTAAGACTCTATTTCGATAGCCAGCGGCTCAGGCGCAATAGGGTTCCCGTTGAGTAGTCTCTGGCCAGTCCCGTCCATTTCAACCACAAACGGATCTCGAACGAGGTCTGCTTCCTCACCAGGTTCCTCGGTTTGCTCAGGAGGCAGGTCTACCTGAATTAGCTCCTCACGACCTAGCGAGATAGAGATCACCACAAAGAAAGCTAGAACCCCCATCATCACCGTCAGCATGGGAATGAGATCTATTGTCGGAATGCTATTGTCTTCGGTGTGTCGAAAGCGCATTTTGAGAAGGGGAAACAAGCGTTCTGTAGACTGGAGTTCAGACTAGAACTTCTAGTAAATAGAAGTCAATTTAGTAGGCTAAGGATCAAGCCAAAGCTCAGCGAGTACGTGAGCCACAAGGGCTTTAGACAGAAGGGGCTTTAGAAAGTGGGCTGCTGAAAGGTGGGGGGCGGTGGCAAACTCTCTTCTGGGTGAGTAATCTCTAGGCTGTTTGCCGGGTCTACAACTGCCAGCTTACCTCTTTGCGCTCGATCCGCTTCATACCAGTATTGGCGATAGATCAGCTCTAGTTCGTTTCCTGCCTCCGAAAAGTAGTCCATTTGCTGAGCTTGTAGCGTCACCATTACTCGCAGCACAAGCAGTGCCAGAATCGCAACCACCATTCCAGCCGCTGTTGTAATTAAAGCTTCGCCGATACCGCCCGCAGCTTCTGTCGCACCGATAGCACCATCACTACCGCCAATATTTAAGTTCTCAAACGTTCTAATCAGTCCTATGACAGTGCCCAGTAGTCCCAACAGAGGAGCAACAGCGACAACGGTCTCTAGTAGCTTGTCACCTTTTCTCATTTTGACAAACTCTTTGTCCGCAGCATTTTCTAGCGCTAGACGAAAGGAGTCTGGAGAGGGGTTGTGCAGATTCAGCGGAGCGATCAGAAAACGGCCAATCGGTAAATCTCGCGATCGCGCCGCAATCGCAGCAGCCTCATCTAAACTGGTTCGGGCCTTATCTAATACCTCATTGACGACCTTGGCTTCTCGCCGTAGCAAATCCGTCCAAAAGGTCGCTCTTTCTAACGCGCAAGCCACTGTCAAGACAGACGCGCCCACAATAGGCACCATGACCGGGCCACCTCTTGCTAAGAAATCAAATACGGTTGCCATATCATCAGCGATAAAAAAAAAAGGAGGAATACCTGCAGCCTAAGCCGCAGGTAGATACTGCAAAAACTATAGTGTCCGGTCTTTAGTCACAAGTAAACAGAAGATTAATGAAGATGCCCTACATAAGACCAGTGGATCATAAAGACTAACGGAAAACTAACGGGCCAAAGCTATATCAAGCCCCTCTCCCTCATAATACTCAATAGCCAGTTCGCCATCGTGGCCCTGCGGGTTAGCCTAGGGACTAGCTGGTCAACTGAGTAGCCCTTGAAACCTAAAACAGTTTTGAGTAGCTGTTTGTTTTCTTTGGGGATTGCTCTAGTCAGCTGCACTGTCGCTGGCCTGCTTTCGATAAAGTTGGGTGGTTCAGGATACTTCTCGGCCCAGAGCTTGTCTACATTTTGGGTTTGCCACGTCTGGGTATCCATGCAATAGGTATAGCCCAGGGTTTGCCAGACTAGCTGATTAACCGTATCGTCGGCTAGATCACCATTGAGGATAGCCCATAGCGTCTCAGTTGTTAGATCAGGAAGGTCAGTCATCATAGAACCGATAATACCAACCAATCTGAGTCCAATTCATCCCCTAACAGCGAGTCGTCAAATTAATCACGAGAAGATCCAGACAGCGCTAGCCATGAAGGGGACTGAGCTAGGAATCTACCCAGAATTTAGCCGAATTCGTCCAAAATTTGACATCCATCTGTTTGAAACCCTGACCTCGACGAATACTCATCTGTGGGAGATGCTGAAGGCTAGCAACCAGTCTCAGGCTAAAGCTGGAACAGTCGTAATCGCAGCGCAGCAGTCTTCAGGTCGTGGACAGCGCGATCGCATCTGGCAATCAGATCCAGGTGGCCTGTACCTTTCGCTTGCGCTAGAGCCAGACTGGCCGATAGCCTATAGCGCTCAGCTTACCTGCATTAGCGCCTGGGGAATTGCGATCGCCCTAAACAACCTTGGCATTCCAATTCAGATAAAGTGGCCCAACGATCTCTTCTATCAAGGACAGAAGCTAGGCGGCATTCTGACCGAGACTAAGCTGTCACAGCCGAGCGCTATCCCTTCAAACCCGCTAATAGAAAGACATAAACTGGACTCTACTGCTCGCATTCGTCAGGCCGTAATCGGTGTAGGACTGAATTGGCACAACCTAGTCCCACAATCTGGAATCACTCTGACAAAAATATTAGAGAGCGGACTCTACCGTCACGCCCAAACCAAAATAGATTGTTTGGAGACACTAATTGTCGTTGTCCTCAGGGGAATCCTGCAAGGGTACTTCTATCAACAGCGAGTCGGTAGTCAAGTTTTCATGAAGACCTACCAGAAATTACTCACACAAGTCGGTAAACCTGTTTCATTAAAAAACGGTACGCTCAAAGTGCTATCGATATCAGATCTTGAAGTCGACTCTAGAAGGGTATACGGAAGGGTAATTGGAGTCTCCGAAGAAGGCTATTTGCAAGTCGCTATGCAAAAGCAGGGGGCTAGCCTTACATCTAAAGGTTCCTCTGCAAGGGCAAAACTACATACGGCTAATCAGAATGCAGCCAATCAGAGCGAGCGGATTCTACTGATAAGGCCCAGCGAAATTCACATATAGTTAGTACTGGTTAGGGTTAATTTTAGGTTGATGACTATGACAGCTTCCAAGCAAACTCTCAATTCTAAAGTGGCGGATAGTGTGGCAGATACCAATGTCACCAGCCCTTCAGAGGGCTATCAGCATAGTGGCTTGTCAATAGGTCAAAAGCTACGCAGAGCTTGGCTAGTTACTTTTGGGTTGATCAGTAGCTGTGGCCTGGTCACTAGCCAGATCAACTTTGCTAAAGCGCAAAGCGATCATATTGAAGGTAATTACGCAGCAGAAGGCAATTACGCAGTAGAAGCCCACCACCTAAACGATCCTGACTCACCTCTATCAGTTGGGTTAGACTCTGCTTCACCGATTGCTCAGCCTACGGTTGCAGCCGGAGCTTCGCCTACTTTTTCCGCACCCAAGACTGCACTCAAACAAGGCGTCTCCTCCCATCCGCTCGTCGGTATGATTGAACCGGGGATAGTGGCTGCGCCTATAGTCGACTATGTCAATACGCCCGCTTCAGCAACGGCCTACGATGTTGCTGCATCTCCAGGTATAGAGGAGGTTATACCAGTACCCGCTTCTAGCCCCGCTGTGGAAGTTGGTCCTGAGTCATCTGCTCCAATATCTGCACCTACAATATCTGCACCTGCGTCAGTTGCTGAACCAGTATCCGAGCCTGTGGTAACTTCAGCTGAGCCCATAGTCGAGATCTCACCAGAAGTTACACCGGAGGCTGCGCCGGTCTTCACACCAGCACCGAGCACTGAGCAGGTAGTACCCGCTGAGATTACACCAGTTGCGCTACCAGAGGAAATTGCCCGACCAGGCGAGTACGATAATATCTTTGTCGATCCTACGGACTACAGTGTTGGCGCGACCGAGACGCCTGATGTGGTAGTCGCTGAGCAGTCTACAGGTTGTGAATTTACAGTGTCTCAGGGGCAGGGCGTACCCGCAGGGGCTTGCGGAACAGCAGCCCTTGCTACAGCTGCGTCTTCTGGTGAATCAGCCAACGGTAGCACTACTGGGTCGACTGCTAATGCGACTATGCCTACTAGCTATTCTCAGCCTGCACCGGTTGCTAGTGCTTCGGCGGTCAATGTCGGACCTGTAAGCTTCAGCGAATCCGGTATTCGACTATCAACTAGCGCAGCAGGCCGCGCTTATCTCAATCGCTCAGTCCGCCCGGTGGTGAATCTACAAGCCGCGGCGAAGTTCATATTCCCACTATCAGCACCAGCACCGATTAGCTCTTTGTTCGGTTTTCGGGTGCATCCAATCTTTGGTGACCATCGCTTCCATGCTGGTACCGATATTGCCGCTCCCCAAGGCACCCCGGTATTAGCGGCCCAAGACGGCGTAGTTGCAGCAGCCGGAGAAGCCGGTGGCTATGGCCTGATGGTAGTACTAGAGCACGAGCTGGAAGAGGCCACGCTAGAAAGCCGATATGCTCACCTATCAGAGATTTTTGTAGCGTCCGGAAAAGCTGTCAAGAAAGGGGAGGTCGTCGGGTTAGTGGGCAGTACCGGCAACTCTACAGGACCGCACCTACACTTTGAGATGCGAGAGCTAACAGCGGATGGCTGGGTGCTGGTCAATCCTGATAGCATGGTACAGGATTCTTTGGCAAGGCTAGTCCAGGCATTAAACAATCCGAGTCAGACCATCAGCTTTAGTCTAGATGACTTTAAATTGAAGAACTTAAAATTGAAGAACTTAGGCGTAAACAAAACAGCGGCGGATACAGAAGATACAGAACTGTTACCTGGACGAAACGGTCTGCCTTACCGCCCAGCTCAGCCAAACGCTAGCTGACATAGCCTTGAGCAAGGTCTTAGCAATGACCTTTCGATACTATCGAACGATTCGTTTTCACGAAACCGATGCAGCCGGGGTGGTTTACTTCGCTAATATACTGACGTTTTGTCATGAGGCATATGAGGCAGCACTAAGCGAAATTCCGATAGACCAGGCTCTGTTTTTTTCTGTATCGAACCTGTATCCAATTCCGATAGTCCATGCCGAAGCAGATTATTTTAAGCCGCTGCTGTGTGGGGACAAAATCACCATTACGTTAGTGCCAGTGCAGCTTTCTGCCTACAGTTACGAAGTTCGCTATACGTTCAACTATCAGCAGGCCGAACTATCGACTAGCTCACTATCAACTAGCTCACTATCAACTAGCCTATTAAATCAGCCATCAGCAGACAGTCAGTCAACAAGTGAACCGCTTGCGATCGCCCTTACCAGGCACGCATGTATCGACAAAACGACGCGCAAGAAGCATCCTATTGACCGTCAATTGACTGACTGGCTGACGAATCAAACAGCATTTTCAGGAGCTGATGATTAATTTTTCCCTGCGCGTTTCTGGGGATACTCTCTAGCGCGAGCCATCGCTTTGGATACTTGTACCGGCTAATCTGCCCATTTTTGTCTAGCGCTAGTTTTAGGCTAGCAATAGAAACATTGGGATGAAGCGGAACATACGCAGCGCTCACCACTTCACCCCAAACAGCATCAGGTAAGCCCACCACACAGACATCGAGAAGCTGACCAGTACTACGCAATGCACTCTCTACTTCAGAGGAGAAAATGTTCTCGCCGCCACTGATGATCTGGCTGCTAGCACGTCCGGTGATATGCAGTTGGCCGTCGCTATCTAAATAGCCCAAATCGTCCGTGTAAAAAGTTTGTCCTTTAAAGCTTGATGAAGGCAGATTGTGATAGCCGTGAGCAATCGCGCTCGACGTTACAACGACTCGTCCGACTTCTCCAGTAGACAACTGTCTGCTGCTATCCTCAATCTGAATTGTCGCGTGAGGCATTGGCCATCCACTAGAGGGACGGTCACTGACAACGCTTTGCAAAAAGTCTTGCGATCGCATCGCCGTCACCATCGCGCCTGTCTCAGTCATGCCATAAGTTAGGCAGATAGGAATTTGATGTTTTATCGCCTGGTTGAGCAAAGCGGTCCAAGTGGGAGCACCCCCGAGAAGAACTGTATGAAACTGTCGAAGCCAGGAAAATCTTTCGGCAGCAACCAAACGAGCGAGCTGAGTAGGAACAAGAGATAGGTATGTGTATGGAGGCAGACACGCAGACGCTAACTGAGAAGAAAGTGGGTTTTGAGAAGAGACATCCTTGAAAGGGGCAATTACCATCTGACCACCTGTGAGCCAAGTTCGCATGACCTGCATAAGTCCGCTGACATGATAGAGCGGCAGGACACAGTAGGAATTGATAGGTGCGTTGTCAGACTGAAAATGGCGCCGGAAGCCATGAACGGCGGCGGTGAGGGTTGCCCAGGTATGACAGGCGAATTTGAGCTGACCGGCAGTACCGCCAGTCGGAATCAGGATGAATGGAGCGGTTTGTAGTGGGCGAGTAGGTGAGTGGATGAGCGGGCGAATGGGCGAACAGGTTGAGCAAGGGGAACTCCATATGGTGTCGGGGTTGATTTGATCAGTGACAGACTGCCATTCTTGTTTTGCCCAGTTTGGGTTAGCAAGAGCCACTGTCCAGCCAGCTAAGACACCTGCCCAGAAACCAGCCAAAAAATCCATCGGCTCAGCATCGGCGACTATGACAATCAGCGCCGCCGAGTCTTGACGATTATGCCTACCCTGTTCTAGAGCATAGGCTTCGAGCTGGGTACGCCGGGTTGTCACCAGCTCAAACCAAGCATCCAAGTCCTTTCCTATCTCTCGATCTTTCCACTTTCCTAATTCACACCAGTCCCGTCTCAACCCTGCCCACACTACCTCTGGTGTCATTCCAACTGCTGCCACAGAGCCTCCCAATCAGGATCATCTAGTCCGTCATGCGGCAGCCATTGCTGCGTGCCCATCCCTAATGCGCGATGAGGCTTAGAGAACGAGCTGTTTTGCAGCTCTATCGCTAGATCAATGAGTGCCTGACGGCCTATGTCAGTTTCAAAGACAGAGGAAACTACTAAGTCGATAGAATAGTCTTCGCAAAACTGTTGGAGTCGGTTGAGAGAGCCAAGGACAGCGGGTTTGACTACATAGATACCGCGCCAACCTCTATAGTAGTGAGCCTTCAGCTGGTCTAGGGTGGTCACCGACTCGTCAAGGGCAATAGGGGTCTGGTAGCGACGGGTAAGTTTGATTAGCTCAGCGAAGCAGTTAGGAGGTAGAGGCTGCTCGATAAATTCGATGCGATGGCCAAGGCGATCGCATCGATCTAACCAATGATGGGCAGCTATCTCACAAAGTCCTCCATTGGCATCTAGTCGCAGCTGAGCGCCTAAAGGCAGTCGTTCCATCAGCTGTGAGAGCCAAGCTAGCTCGACTGAAACAGGGGCAACGCCGATTTTCCACTTGAAAGTGCGGTGACCCATAGCCCACAGCGCACTCCAGGCATCTAAGGCGGCCTCACCCGTGGGCAATAGAGCGCTGTAGTGATGGATAGCCAGATCAGCGCAGTGGATATCTTTCGTCAAGTTCCTATAGGCTAGCTCAAAGCCAAACTGGCAGGCAGGCAGCGTCGGCAAAATAGAAAAATCATCGCCGATAGAGAGTCTAGATGGAATACGCTGGCAGAATGCGATCGCCTGCGATTGCGTTTCAGTGCCAAACCAAGGGAGCGGTGCAACTTCTCCAAAACCAATGCGGCCCTGATGATCGCTGAGCTTGAGAATAATACCTTCACGATGTTTCCAGATGCCATAATGGGTCTTAATCGGTCGTCGAAAAGCGCGACGATACGAACGAAACTCAAAAGTGGCCACCGCTGGCTTGTCGTTGACGTGATGCATAGCCTGTGGGTGGCGATTAAATCGCAGTAGAGGCAATCAGTCCAATCAGGAGCAGCGAACCACTCCAAAAGTGAAAATGAATCGCTAAGAACTTTGAATTTTTGACTCTCTCTGGCTGATTGTGAAAGGTCAGTACATGCAAACAAAGCTTGATGGCAGCAGGCAAACTGCCCAATATCAAAAGCGTACCCAAAGGAAGTCCACCCTGGGCGATCGCCGCTAAGGCCGTCAGCAGAACCGCGGTGCAGGCCGCCGGTAATAACTGCGCTCCTCTCTGGGTTCCTAATCTAGCAACTGGCGATCGTTTCCCTGCTTTCAAATCATCTTCTATCTGGTGAAAGTGTGAGCAGAACAATACCAAAGTAGTCCCGATGCCCACGATGATAGCAGCAGGCAACAGCGGACTACTCAATTGCCAGCCCGCTAACCAGCCTGCTGGCCCCCAGCTTTGAGTTTGCGAATAGTAAGCAGCGCCTACTGCTAGCGGCCCAAAGCTGAGAAAACAAAGAATTTCGCCTATGCCCCGGTATCCTAGGCGAAAAGGAGGCCCTTGATAGAGATAGCCCAAAGCGCAACAGGCTAGAACCATAGCCAAAACCGTTGAATCGTGCTGGGTCAAAGAGATTGTCAAAACACCGGCAACGCCTAGTAGCAAACAAACATTGCCAATCCAGAAGATCAGCTGTCGGTTGGAAGTTAAATTAACCAACGAATGATGCTTGTTAACATCGATCCCAGTCTCTGCATCAAAGACATCATTGCTAAGGTTTTCCCATACCAGCAGCAAGATAGCTGATAGAGCAAACATCGAGAAAACGTCTGCTCTGAAACGACCAGTCTGGACATAAGCTACCGCGCTACCCACACAAATAGGCATCACCGCCACACAATACATCGGCGGCTTCAGCGCTGCTAGCCAAAGCCGTTTTTGCGATCGCAATTGATCGTCGGCGCTATGAGCACTAGCGGAATGGACTAGATCAACCTGGTCGGCACAGACAGTCTCGGGTTTAACCGTTCTAGTAGTCATAGAGTCAAGAAGCGACAGCTAGCGCTTAGCATATCCTTATTGACTACAAGGGATTGACACACAGTAAAAAAACTCAAACTACCCACACTTTGAATTAGTCGGAAGTAACGTGATTATCCGGCCATTGGCTCGTTAACAGATGGCTTGTACTCGATTCAACCTGTACTCGACTTAGATAGGCTAGTTTGAGTCTAAAACAAAGTAAAAACTTTGACTTACTAAGTATTTTCCTAATCACTTTCATCAACTTCTTTGCTAGAGTGCATGGCGAACGTAGCCCGATTGAGCCAAGAACTAGCCAAAAACTAGGGTTTTCGTAATTAGGGTTCTATGTATTTGACTAGCGGTTTAAACGACGATGGCTAAAGAAACAGACCCTAAATCACAGAAAGATATAGCCGATCTGAGTCAAGAAACTACGCATATCCCCAACTCTCCCCGAGCTAATCTAGGCAAAGAATCCTGCTCAGATGAGCTTCTAGAAAGTAGCCAGAGTCCTCGGCTAGCACCAGACACTCAAGTCCAGACCAAGCCACCAGCCTTTTCAACAGATACTGCTAATCCTGAAGACCCAGGTCTGAAAGGTCGAGACCCAAAAAGCCTAGACCCAGAGAGCCTAAGCCAAAAAACAGTAAACCAAAAGGAAGTAGATCACTCTTCTAGCATTGCGCCAAAGTTGCCAAACGCACTGCCCAAGCTAGCTGGCGGTCTAGCCGCTGTAATTCTATTAGGGGGAGGGATAATTGCCGCCCTAAATCTTTCTCAACGGCCGCCTCAAAGCCCTTCCCCGGTAGGTGCTCAGATTGTTCCTCAAGACGCCCTAGCAACCCTGACCGTTACTACCGACGAGGAGATCTGGACTAGGCTAAGGCAGTTTGGCACCGCCGAAAGCCAGACACAGTTCGATCAGCTTTTGACTAACTGGAAAGATCGGCTATTCACGCTTAATGGATATCGTTTCAAGCGAGATATCAAACCCTGGATTGGCGATCGCATCACCCTAGCTTTGCTACCTGCCGCCGAGCAGCCAACTGGACCAACTAATCGGCCTCAGTTAGAGGGCATAGCCGCAGCTACTCAAAACATCGTGTTGATTGCGCCAATCGCCGATCCTAACAAAGCTAATGCTCTATTTGAAAGCGGTCCACAGCGCTCAGCTATCACCTGGGAAGATCGTAGTTACAAGAAAGTTCCCATCAAAACTATTCAAACGGCGACAGGACAGGCTATGGAAGCTGCCGTTCTGGGCACTGATTGGCTTTTGCTGAGCAACACGGCCTCAGGTATTGAACGCGCAATTGATACCTACCGAGGCGATCGCTCTTTGCAAGATAATGACGGCTATCGTAGCGCTACAGCTGCTCTAGAAGAGTCTCGGCCTTTAGGTAACAATTTTGCCCAGCTCTATTTGAATATTCCTATTGCTACCGAAGTACTAAAAGCACCAGTAGGCACCTCAGCTAGTCAGTCGGGGAGCCTAGTTCCTCTTCAAGGCTCGCAGGGCATTGTCGCCACGGCCCTAGTCGAATCAGAGGGCCTGCGCTTTCGAGGAACTAGCTGGCTACTTCCCGAGAACGATCTGGCCTACGAAGATCTAAACAACGAAGCAGATGATATGCTTCGCCGCCTGCCTGGCGATACGCTTTTAGCGCTATCAGGCAGCAATTTGCAGCAGACCTGGCAAGCCCTAAGCAAGGGCAATATCTCACCCCCATTCTTTCCAGATGCACGGAATCTACAAGCAGCTCTATTGACTCAAACAGGTCTAGATATCGAAGCAGACATTATGCCTTGGGCCAGCGGAGAGTTTGCACTCGGGCTATTACCGCCTGAGGCCGAACCGACAAAAGAGAATGCGCCTGACAAGAATCAGGCTGAGACCGAAGCCAGTCAGAGCAGGACTGACAATAGCATCGCGATCTCCTCTCTAGCGCTGATGGTGCAAACCAATGACCGTGCCACCGCTGAGTCTGTTTGGGAGCAGATTGACAATGTTATGGTTGAGCGCTATCGCTACCGCGTAGAGACAACTGACTTGCCAGAGGGCTCAGTAACTAAGTGGTTTTCACCATTCCAAGGGGTGCAGTTTAGCCATGGTTGGCTGCCGGGCAATGTCACCTTCTTTACAGTAGGTAGTGACGCAACCGAGACGATTATCCCTGCTTCTAGTTCTTCACTTGTAGGCACCGACCTGTTTCAGACTTTGACTGGTGATGCGCCTGCACCAAACAACGGCCAGTTTTTTTTGGATCTGGCCCAGATTAACGATACAGACAGCGTATTTCCACTACCTCAGCTATCACAAGAGCTATCTACAGCCAAACCAACCTCAGCCATTCAAGCGATTGGTCTGACTTCTACAGTGGGCGATCGCACTATGGACTATGACTTGTACATCAAACTGTCTAAGGCAGCTAGACCAGGACCTATCTAGGCATCGAGGGGGTAGTTCAGTCGGGGAACAAAGCAGCGCGGGGTTGATTGTCTGATAAACTCAAAGATGGCCATGTAGAGTTTTATAAACTCTTTTATGAAGCCCGTTTAAGATTGGCTAAAAGCGGCTAGATACGGCAGTTTGGAGGATAAATACCCCGTGGAAACCACCCTCGGTTTAGAGATTATTGAAGTCGTCGAGCAGGCAGCGATCGCATCGGCCCGCTGGATGGGTAAAGGTGAAAAAGACATTGCTGATGAGGTTGCTGTAGAAGCAATGCGCGAGCGGATGAATAAAATCCACATGCGTGGCAAGATTGTGATCGGTGAAGGCGAGCGTGATGATGCGCCTATGCTCTACATCGGTGAGGAAGTCGGCATCTGCACGCAGCCTAATGCTGACGAAGTGTGTACTCCCGATGAGTTGATTGAAATCGACATCGCTGTTGATCCCTGCGAAGGTACTAATCTCTGCGCCTACGGTCAGCCCGGTTCGATGGCAGTCTTGGCTATCTCAGAAAAAGGCGGTTTGTTTGCAGCTCCCGACTTTTACATGAACAAACTAGCTGCGCCCCCTGCTGCTAAGGGCAAAGTAGATATCACTAAAAGTCCAACTGAGAACTTGAAGATCTTGGCTGAATGTCTAGATCGCTCGATCGATGAACTCGTGATCATCGTTATGAAGCGCGAGCGGCACAATGATTTGATCAAAGAGATTCGCGATGCCGGTGCCCGTGTGCGTTTGATTAGTGATGGCGACGTTTCTGCTGCTATCTCCTGTGGGTTTGAAGGCACCAATGTTCACGGTCTTATGGGAATTGGCGCGGCACCCGAGGGCGTCATTTCCGCAGCGGCTATGCGCTGTTTAGGGGGTCACTTCCAAGGCCAGCTAATTTACGATCCTGCGGTTGTAAAAACAGGCTTAATTGGCGAGAGCAAAGAAGCAAACCTAGAGCGTCTATCCTCTATGGGAATTGACGATCCTGACAAAGTCTACACCGCTGAAGAACTGGCTAACGGTGAAAATGTGCTGTTTGCTGGCTGCGGTATTACACCTGGTACATTGATGAACGGTGTTCGCTTCTTCAACGGCGGCTACCGTACTCAGAGTCTGGTTATTTCTAGCCAGTCTAAGACAGCTCGCTTTGTCGATACTGTCCATATGAAAGACAGTCCTAAGCGCGTTAGCTTGAACTAGTCTGTAAGTGAACATATCTGCTTGGTGTGTAAATCAGCCGCGAGCGTGAGTTTTAGGGTCTACCCCACCCTGCCTTCTCGTTTCTTGGTGTGATGCAAGCAGGTATAGGTAGGCTAGCGCTGTAAAGTCAAAAGAAAAATAGCTCAGAACAAAAGGGACAAGGCTTAATTGCTTTTTTGTCCCTTTTTAGATCCCATCGTTTGCCTCGTCTATCTCCCGTAAGATGGAGTTTTGTTTAGTTTTCTTGAGATGTTTCCCAGATATTTAATAATTTAAAGAGAGCCTTGCTGCTCATCCGATTATAAATAGAAGACTTTTCATAACAGATCTGAAGGAACCGAATGAATATTGCTGTTGTTGGGCTTAGTCACCAGACTGCGCCAGTAGAAATCCGAGAAAAGCTGAGCATTCCTTCTGCTCAAGTTGCTGATGCGATCGCTCACCTTGGCAATTCGCCCACCATCGAAGAAGTCTCTATTCTTAGCACCTGCAACCGCCTAGAAATCCATATCGTTGCCAACGAAATTGAAACGGGCGTCCGCGATGTGATGCGCTTTCTATGCGAGCACAGCGGTATTGAGCTAGCAGAGCTGCGGCCTCATCTGTTCGTTCTGCTTCAGCAAGATGCAGTGATGCATTTGATGCGCGTTGCTGCTGGCCTTGATAGCTTAGTCTTAGGAGAAGGTCAGATTCTTTCTCAGGTAAAGCATGCTTTGAGCTTAGCCCAACAACACAAGGGTATTGGTCGGATTCTAGGTCGCCTGCTAAAAGATTCAATCAAAGCAGGTAAGCGGGTTCGGACGGAGACTAATTTGGGCACAGGTGCTGTTTCTATCAGCTCTGCTGCGGCTGAATTAGCACTGATGAAAGTCGAGAGCTTTGACAATTGTCATATCGCCATCCTGGGTGCAGGGAAGATGGCCCGCCTACTAGTACAGCACCTAGTGTCTAAACGAGCCAATAAAATTACGCTGTTGAATCGGACTATCGATCGAGCGAACAATTTGGCCGGTCAGTTTGGAGATGTCGATATTCAAACGGGAACGCTCGACAGCATGCTAGAGGCTGTCGTTGCGGCTGACGTGGTGTTTACCTGTACTTCTTCAGTTGAGCCAATTTTACACCGAGAGAATCTAGAGCCTGTCTGCAACGGTAGCCAAATTTTGGTATTTGATATTGCGGTCCCTCGTAACGTTCATAGCAATATTGCTGAGATTGACACTGTCTTCGCGTTTAACGTAGACGATTTAAAGGCAGTGGTCGCGCAAAATCAGGAAAGTCGGAGACAGATGGCGCTAGAGGCCGAGGCTCTATTGGATGAGGAAGTAGAAGCGTTTATGGACTGGTTGCGATCGCTCGATACCGTCCCTACCATCAGCAGCTTGCGTAGCAAAGTGGAGACCATTCGCGAGCAAGAGCTAGAAAAAGCCATGTCTCGTCTAGGTTCAGAATTTTCTGAGAAGCACCGTGGTGTCGTAGAAGCGCTGACTCGGGGCATTGTGAATAAGATTTTGCATGATCCAATGACTCAGTTACGATCGCAAAGGGATATGGAAGCGAGAGACCGGGCAATGGAAACATTGCAGATATTGTTCAATCTAGAAACGGCTGCTCGTAATGGCGTCGCGGGTACCCGCCGCTAGCACCTATCGCGATCACCTGTTGCTAGAAGAATCGCTTCGACTATCTTCTCCAAAAAAACGATTGACACAAGCTCTCCTAGGTTTTCGCTTAGGAGAGCTTATCTTTGATGAAACATAGCAAACGCAACACAAAGCCTCGCTCGTGAACGGGGTGCTTTTCTCATGTTCTCTAGATTTCGTCGCGCTATCGGTCGCTTCTTTAATCGGTCTCGTCGGATCAACCACAAGCCGATCAACAGATTCAGTTTGATCATCATCATTCTGGTTGATTTGTTCATCTTGTTCAATGTATTTGCTGGGTTAGACGATATTAGTCGGTGGCCACTTAGCCCAGAGAAAACATATCCCTGTCGTTCGGAATGGATCAGCTATCGTGAAGACACTGCAGAAGAGAAAGACTACCGTTTTATCAACCAGCTAGTCTCATCGGATAGTGATACCCAAAACCCTAGGTTACCCGCCACGATTAATCAGTCATACTACCGAGGTAGCTACTATGGTAGCTATCAAGATCTCGGCAGAGGCCATCTAGGTGAAGTATCTGAGATTTGCTTGCAATACGAATCTGCTCTTGAGGCTGTCGATAGTCTAGATAACAAAACAATTATCAGCCGCATCAACGACATTCAAGCCGAGATCAGTTCCTTTACGAGGCAGAACGCTGATATTCGTCAGCAATATGATTCAACGCTGCTAGAAGAGATTGCAGGCCAGCCACGAGAGCAATCAATCAACGCCGTAGAAGCAGCACAGGCAAGACGCGAGATCGAACAAAACGATCAGGCGATCGCTCAAAGAGAAGCCACCCTCGAAACGCTCAAAACAGAACTGATCTCTACACCAGAAAGCCAAACCTTTCTATCCCTACTTAGCGACGATACTAGATTCAACCAAATTGACAACGGCTATCAGCGAGCGAGCTTCTGGTATCCCAGCATTCAACTGTTCTTTCAAGGACTGTTCCTGCTGCCCCTTATCGTTGTTGCATCCGGTGTGAACCGCCTGGCCGAGCGAAGAGACTATGGCTATATATCACTAATTAGCTGGCATCTATTTGTCATCTTCTGTATTCCTCTGGTCTGGAAAATCTTTGAGTTTTTGCAATTTGGGTTCTTAATTGAGCTGTTAATAGAGTTCTTAGAATTTCTATTTGGTGGTCTCCGCTTCCTAATCAACTATCTGCAGATTCTGTTGATTCCAGCGATTGGATTTGGCGTCATCAAGTTCTTTCAAAGGTTTGTGTTTAACACTCGCCTGCAGGCTGCCAACCGCGTACAAAGTGGGCGCTGCGTCAACTGCGCCAAGAAAATTCGCAAGCGTGACCTACACTGTCCTCACTGCAGCTACTCTCAATATCAAGAATGCACAAACTGCCATAACCTCACCTATAGACACCTCCCCCACTGCAAACACTGCGGTACCGAGCAGACACTGGAACTGTAGCGCAAACCAGATGTTGGAAACAGAGTAATACAGCAGCGATATAGCACTTTTAGTTCAGACATCAATAGCAGTTTTCTTTTGCTACTGCCACCGATTCAATCGCTAACGATAGCGCTAACGTAGCGGCAGTTTCATACTATCGAGTTCTCTCCCCTGACGAAAGAACTGAATCAAAACGAATAATAAAATACCCAACGCCATAATGAACTCGCAGTGTTCCTCATCAGAACTATGAAGAAAATTTACCTGATATTGGAAATTGGTGTAGTCAAACAGAATGTAAAAAACAACAATCGGGTAAAAGAAAGAAGAAATGGGCCAGTCAGGAATTAGATATCTAATATCGAGGGATTTTGTGTTGAGAGATTGTGGATTATGCCTTTTTGATTGCCATAAGCGCAATATAAGCCAGCAAGAAGCGCCAATCAGACCAACAATTAAGAAGCCCAAGTGCAACCAGTTCTGAAAAACGTTAAGATTGTGAACTGTCAGCTCCGATTGAGCATTGTTTTTGGACCAAAACTGAGGTTCCTCAAAGCCCAGCAGCTTTTGTCCCCAGCTTAGCTCTTCCATCCCAACAAAAAAGAAGCCCGCGCTCAGTAAGTAGTACAGCCAAGCGGCTACCTTTTGGCCCTGTTGATTAAAGGCCGCTGCCATACGGTAGGTAAACAGCGGCACGACCAGGTAAATTAGCGCTGTTCCGTATTCCGAGAGACCGCCTTCGCTACCCATATAGCGCCATTCGTCGCTGGTGGGTCCTACGCGTAGCTTAATTACAATCAGCAAGGCAGTTATGAGAAAGGGCAACGCGTACAGATACTTACCAAAGCTGGCCTGACGGCTGCGTTTGGCAAAGGCTGCGATCGCCTGACCTAAGATCGATGGCGAGCTGACAAAAATGAGGATAAGAGCGATCGCGCTAGCTGCTACTATGCTCAGCCCGACGCCCTCACCTGCCGCAATAGCCATCGCAGCTTGTACCAGCTGAACAATGAGTAAAATAACACCCGCTAAGCGCAGCGTAATACCAAACACTTTGGTGCTAAAGGCTAGTCTATGCTGATAGTGGGTAACAGATGGAGAAGAAACAGGTGAGAGCGGTTTTTTAAGCATTCTCTTTATCCTACAGTTTCGCTGACGCTTACAGTTTTGCCAACGCTGTATACACGCTAAGCACTTTATCACAATGGGATATGGCCACACGATCATAGGGCTACTAGAGAAGTAGAGTCCTCAAGTAACAATCGCGCCTAGACTTGCATATGTGAATTGGCTAGTCACTGATGGCGATCGCTGTGCATATGGGTTACTAGCCCATGTGCTGTAGGCATACCCATGTGGCATAGTGGTCAAAGCTTTAGGATCGTCATGTATGATTTGGGGGCTACTTTCTTTGGCTATTATCAGAAATTGCACCTAATTGTCTGATCAGCACAGACAACACCTGGAACAATAAAACCAACAATGAATGTTTCTAGTCTATTCACGCGCTTTCTTTTTCTCTGTCTAATACTGACGTTCACACTGGGCTGTACAGCCACGGCGGCTATCCCCACAGAAAGCAGCTCTGATGGCATCTATTTCCAAAAAAGCGTACAGAGAAGCATCTGAGTTCATTCACGGAAATTTCCACAAAATAGCAATTCTTCCGGAAAAAGTTGAGATTGATTTAGAGCTACTAAGCAAGTGGCTAGACTTAGTCGAAATAAATAAATTAATTACAGTTTTTGTATTGGCAGTCAGGTTCTCGAAAGATTTGAATGAGGAGGAATTTGGAAAGATAGAAGAAACGATGAAAGATGAGCTTGGTAGCATCGAACCATTTGCTCCTCTCTTTACATGAATCAGCCTACAGTATGTATCTTCGGGTTCTAGACTATACAGGAAATAAAATAAATGTCTGACTTCAAACTACGTACCGAAAACATTAAACCCACGAAGATTCTTGATTACTATGTAGAAACTAAAGACGATAGAAAAATCGTAAATCAGTTGAAGTCTGATGTACCTATTGTTTTAGTTGGAAGTCGTGGTGTAGGCAAGTCTTTTTTGTTACGGGTTGCAGAAGCGGAACTAAAAAAAGATGTGCAAGAAGAAAATGTGGTTCCTGTATATCTATCGTTTACGCAGGGATCTATGCTGCAGCTCGATGATGAGACTCAGTTCTATACATGGATGCTTGCTAAGATGTGCTCAGCATTTCTACGAAGTATCAAGAAGTTAGGTGTTTACGCGCCGGCATCCATTCTTGCTTCTAAGTCGGGAGACGATGAAGAGAACTATTTAAACCGATTAATCGTGGAATTTGAGCAGACATGGAAAGGTGGAACAATACAGACGAATACGGCAGATTTGCCGTCAGTTGACGAATTCAAAGAGACTATAGAAGATATCTGTGAAGAAGCCGGAATTGACTTCGTAAACTTTTTCGTTGATGAAGCCGCTCATATTTTAAGACCAGCACAACAGCGCCAATTCTTCAGTTTGTATCGGGACGTTAACAGTCCATACATAAATTGCAATGCTGCAATCTATCCAGGCGTCACTTCATTTGGGAGTAATTTCCAACCAATTCATGACGCTACCTTTGTAAACCTTGAAAGAGATGTTTCTAGTTCTGGCTATGTCAATTACATGCAAAACATTGTTGAAAAGCAGGCAGCTGCAAAAATACTGGCGAAGATTACTAAGAACAAATCGAACTTTGCAATTCTGGCTTACGCGGCTAACGGGAACCCAAGAATCCTCCTAAGGACACTAAGCCTAGCCCCAAACGTATCATCTAGAGAACTTAATACGGTTGTTAAAGAATTCTACAAAAGCAGTATTTGGGAAGAGCATACATTACTCGCTGAAAAATATTCAGGGTTTAAAGAATATATTGATTGGGGACGAGACTTTGTCGAAGATATGGTTTTGCCGGAACTAAAAAGTAAAAATGACGACTACCTGAACCGTGACAAGAAAACAACCCGCTATTTCTGGACTCACAAAGATGCCCCTGAGCGAGTAAAAAAGGCCTTAAACCTTCTCTGCTACACAGGCATAATTTCCACGCACACAGATGCGGTAAAAGCCACTCGAAGTGAAGTTGGTACAAGATATAGCGTTAACATGGGATGCCTACTCTCTTTAGAGAATGTGCCTGCCAGAACGGGCCTTGACATTGTTCGAAACATAACAATAAAGAGAATGTCTGAGTATGGAGCTAATCACGCTGCATACGATAGTCTAAACCCTAACATGACCGAATTTGATAATTCTGTAATTAACCAAGCTCTAAAACAACAGTTAGCAAAATCCGTTGAATTTTTGGCATTGCCTGAGTGGTTGATTGAAAGATTGAAAACGCTAGGCTTGGATCAAATCGGGAAGGTTTTAGACGCAACTGAAGAAAAAATTCAAGAAGCCTCCTATTATGTAGGAAAAGTTCGGTCTCGATACATCAAGAATGAAGCATTGTCAGCAGTATTTGAATATTTATCTGGATAGACGCACCTTGCCTCCTAACACAGCCGCTGCACCCGACCTACTACAGGTGCAGCGGCTGTGTTAGCACGGTCGGCAAACAAAACGTTGGATAGGTTGAGACGTCATTCGAGACTTAAGGTCTGGTAGCGAATCCAGCTAGTTGAGCAGCGCTATCCCTTGTTCGACTACGCAGCCAAGTCCAATCGAAGTAACTGATAGCCAATTGAGCAGTCACTTTAGTCTGTGCCCAAAGCTTGCCAAACCGGTTTCGTTGTCTATGCCAACGCCCTGCTTGCTGATAAACAATACCGTTCGCCGGCAACCAACATAAATCTTCAATCGGTAAAACCTCTGCTATATCTATATATAGAGCTATGGAGAAGGATGCGTTCCTACCTTACCAATCACGTTGGCTGCTATGTGTATAGGTTTCAGTCCATGTACTATACCTTGGCGTGGAAAACCAAAGCTCTAGGCTTGTCATGTACGATTTGAGGGCTACTTCCGGCTGTTGCTAAAATCATATTCAATCATTTGAGCGACACAGACAACACTTGGAACAATAAAACCAACAATGAATGTTTCTAGCCTATTCACGCGCTTTCTTTTTCTCTGTTTGATACTGACGTTCACACTAGGTTGCACAGCAACAGCAGCTATTCCCATAGATAGCAGTGATAGCATCTACAGCTACAAGAAGCCTAGCTCTGACGGTATTGGCAAGGTTTATTACGGTCGTGAGATTGCTAGTGTAATGGGCTATCGAGGCGCAAACTGGCTATCTAGGCCAAGTCGCCTAAGCGAAGAGCGTTCGGATATGGCGGTTGATGCGTTAATGCTAGAGCGTGATGATGTCGTCGCTGATATCGGAGCGGGTTTAGGTTACATCAGCTTTCAGCTAGCTAAGTGGGTAGATCAAGGTAAGGTCATTGCAGTCGATGTGCAACCTGAGATGCTAGCGTTGCTAGAAGCTGAACGAGATCAGTATGACGTTAAGAATATTGAAACGGTGCTTAGTACTGAATCTGATCCGAATCTTCCGGCTGAGAGTATTGATATGGCAGTGATGTTTGATGCATATCACGAATTTGCCTATCCAAAAGAAATGATGACAGGTATCGCAAAGGCCCTGAAGCCGAAGGGCCAAGTTGTGCTTGCAGAATATCGAGCCGAAAACCCTTTGGTCTTGATCAAAAAGCACCACAAGATGACTCAAAAGCAGGTGAAGAAAGAGATGAGGGCAGTCGGACTGAAATGGGTGAACACAGACAATCGACTGCCACAACAGCATTTAATGTTTTTTGAAAAGGCGGTTGACGAGTTACGCTAATACCTTTCGACGCTGGAGCTAAAGATAGGCTCTACGCGAATAGCCGCAACTCGCGATGGTCGAATGACCATATATTCGCCCGGATGAATCTTGGGGATAGGAACGCTGATGAATTCCTCGCTAGTCGCTTTGGGCATCAGTTCGGAGCTGTACCACTTTTGAAAATCTTGAATCGTGGTAAAACGCACCTGCTCGGTGTGCCCACCATCAAAAGTCATGTGGACAGCATATTCGCTAGGAGTTCTTGGCATGATTTCAAACGATTTTCGAATGACCAGAGTTAGTATGGGCCAATCGAGGATAAAACTCTCAACTAAGCAAAGATTAGTCGAAGATATAGCGTTCACCAGATGCATTTGGCGTGCGAATCTGTGTATAGCGATTGTTCTATCAATCTGCACTCAGCTTACACCATCACCAAGATCTCCATCACCAGGATCTATAGGCTCTGTCAAACAAAGCTGACTGCTCTGCTAGAGTATGGCACAGACTTCTTGCCAAACATTTTGCTGAATCTTTTTTGCTAAACGGGCTAGATACAAAGGTGTCTTCTCTGTCTATTGTTCTCCTAATTTCCTTCTAAGAAGCTGCTCTATTCTCTCGTTATCTAGAAACTAGAAGATATAAAACTAGAAGATAAATATCTCACCAACGTATGTTTAGCATCATGCCTCTGGAGTTTCTGAAAGCCGGCTACCACATTGAGCGCAGAAGCGATCGCGTGCGCCTACCGATGCCCCACACTGCGAACAAAACTTCTTCTGTTCTACCGTGCTTGAGCGATCTTCTAGTGACTGACCTCTGGCGGGCTGATCTACTGCTGAACGACTGACCATATCGCCTGAGTGCGAACTGGTCTGCGACGAACTAGTCTGAGTGCCCATACTCATATTCCCCATCCGCATCTCACCCATACTCATGCTCATGTCCCCCATCGTCATGGTCATCGGCTGCATTGGCATCATCGGCTTCATCGCCGGGACTGACGGCGGCTCCGCTGGCTCCATTGGCAGCGGCTCTAGCTGGCTAACTTGCTGCGCAATGCCCGCACCACTCGCCCCGGCACTCACCTGCATCTGACTCCCTTGAATCGACAGATAGAAAGGCTGATCTGCAAAGATGGTTGCCACATAACCACCCCCCAACCGATAAAGCTGTGGCAAAGCTTTCCACAGTCCAGTCGCAACCCCCTGACTGCTCTGCTGCTGCTGGCCCTCGCTGCCAATATAAATCGTCACGCTTGTCAGCAAGCCTTGGTTACTCAAATAGAGTCTTTGAGAATCGCCCAGATCGTAGCAATAGGATGCAGCAGTAGCCATGGGATATTCGATAGTGGGTAGTTGGGTGAAAGCTTTCTTTGGTCTATAAAGATTGTTTTCTATTTATCAAAAGCAAGAGAATTAGAACGGTACAGCAGAATAAACAATAAGAAATTTCAGCCATAGTGACAGCCGCGTGTCTAAGCTAAAGCATGAGCAAGCTAGAGGCTGAACTTTTCTATCTTCGTACTAAAAGGCACTGGCGATCATTAAATACCATGACTTTTACCAATCATCCAGCCGCGCCGGAAGTACTTGGCCAGGCTAGATTCTTTGAGGGTAAGGCAGATGGGACGACCGTGAGGACAGGTGCGGGGTTTTTGAGTGCGCTGCCACTGGTTAAGGAGGGTTTGCATTTCAGCAATTGTCAGTGAGGTGCCATTACGGATGGCTGTGCGACAAGCAGTGGCCACTAGTGCAGCTTCTAAATTTGCGCCTAGACTTAGCTCTATTAAAGCCTCAGTGCGATCGCCTCGGTCATACAGCGGTTCAGGAATCGTGCGGATAGCCCATAGATTTTCACCGAAAGGCGCGATCACAATCCCCAACTCATCTAGCTGTTCGACCTGTCTTTCACTTAGGTCGCTAAGTACAATCGGTGAGGCTAATGGCACTAGCTGCCACCGCTGCTGCAACTGCTCAAACAGTACCCGCTCGTGAGCGATATGCTGCTCAATTAAGCAGACACCGCCTGCGTGCTCAGCGAGAATGTAGGTGTCTTTGACCTGAGCGATCGCAATGAGATCTCCCGGCAAACTCCCTGGCAGGGTATCTGAAAGCGACTGGGGGGGTACGTGTTGATTAGCAACTAACCCTTCAGTATCTGAGCTATCTGACTGTATTTGTCTAGAAACGGCATACTCCCCTTCAGCCTCAGCCGCCTTAATTAGAGCAGCTCCCCGATACGTTTGTGCGCTCTCGCTTAGATCATCTATCCTTAAGAGTTTTTCAAGGGCGCCAGTAACCTGCTCACATAGCTTGCTTAATCCCTGTACATAGATCTCTGATTTAGCGGGGTGCCGATTCCAATCTAGCTGAGCAGGCGGCAGCGTGAGATGCAGAAAACAAATCGGATAGCGATCGCGAGGAATGGTGCGTCGAAACCCAGCAATCAGCGTCTGCATGAGTTCATCGACGGCCACGGAGCGACCGTTGATAGCAACTCGAACCCAGTCGGGCCTGCGTCGGTGGCAGCGGTCTGGCAATCCAATTGCCAAGTACAGCCCATCTGCCTGGTATTCGTTTATATCGGTATCGTAAACGTTGCGCAATAGCTGAGGAATGATCGACTTTGCCGTTCGGCTAGGCCACAGAGAAAACCAAGGGGTCCCGTCTTTCTCTAGCTGCCAGATTACCTGCGGATGACAGAGCATGAACTGATGGATGAGTGCGACGACAGCCTTGAGCTGGCTATCGGCAGTCGGCATCTGTCTTCTTGCTGGCCAGTTCTCAAATAAATGACGGACGGTGACCACTGTTCCCGGTGCGATCGCCGCGTCACTAATTTCGTCAGGTAAGCCCGAATTGTCATAGTTCACCTGATATCCCGACGCCTCCGGCCCGTGGCTCCGGCTACAAATTTCCAACTGGGATAGCTGCGCAATACTGTGCAGCGCCTCTCCTCTAAAGCCCAGGCTTTGAGTAGTGAATAGATCAGGGTATGTCGAAATCTTGCTAGTAGCATGGGCAATAGCCGCTCGCGATAGATTAGCTAAATCCATACCGCATCCGTTATCTGCGACTCGTACCTGCCAGCGACTAGGCCAAACACTAATCGTGATTCGCGTTGCACCTGCATCTAGTGCATTCTCTACAAGCTCGCGGACAACGGCAGAAAGTGAGTCAATCACCTCTCCAGCCGCCATCAGATAGACAACCTCTTGCGCCAGAGACTGAATTTGTCCGCTCGGCAACGTCCCCATCACATCTGCTCTCATCATCTACCCTAGTCTAACGAGACTAGCGAAGGGTAAAGCTATGAACAGTCGAAGTATAAGCCTTCTAAAGACTCCAAAAGCATGGAGAAGGCTTAGTAGGAAGGACTTGGGGGAGTAAATATACGGAAAACTTGATGTGCTTCTAAGTAGACAGACAGTCCTCATACTTCGGTGGTTACCTCGAAGTAATACCGCAAGCATTAGGCGAAGATAGTTTCAACTTTGTAAGGGCACACACAAGAAGCGTCTTGTTGACTCTCAAGGGGCATTTTGAGAGTCAACAAGATCTTCATCAACTGTGTACGCTCTAGCAAATAAAAGCTCGACCCTGGGGGCTTAAAGGGGTCGAGCCTTTTTCTTTTCAAAGTATATTTCTTTTTTCTTGGTCTGCGTGCTGCGATCTACAAAATTTTATCTAATCCGTATACCAGCGACTTCAGGGGTAGCACTCGGCGAATAGAAAGCAGCACACCCGGCATGTAGCACACGCGATCGCTCGTATCGTGCCGCAGCGTATAGGACTGACCTGCCGCTCCAAAAATCACTTCCTGGTGGGCAATGAGACCTGGCAAACGAACGCTGTGGATTCTAACGCCATCTTCTGTCTGCGACCCCCTAGCGCCCGTCATCTTTTCAGTTTCCTCAACCTGTGATGGGTTGTAGGACTTATTCAGCTCTGAGAGCATTTGAGCCGTCTTTACCGCCGTACCACTCGGGGCATCTGCTTTTTGGTTGTGGTGCAGCTCGATAATTTCTACATGGTCAAAGTAGGCCGCTGCCTGCAGAGCCGCCTGCTGCAATAGCACCATTCCAATCGAAAAGTTAGGGATCAACAAACAGCCCGTACTCGCCTTATCAGCAAACTCCGCTAAATCTTTAATCTGCTGATTGCTCATGCCTGTCGTCCCTACTACAGGCCGTACGCCATAGGCCAAAGCCGCCCTGACAGAGCCATACACACTGTCAGGATGCGTTACATCAACCATCACCGCGCTGCCGCCGCTAGGGGCTTCACTTTGTGCTGAGACTAGCGTCGCCTCTAGATCGTTGAGGACTGGAATTTCTAATGGACCAATACCTATCACTTCACCAATATCTTGACCAATCAGCTTCGGGTTTCGATCGATCGCGCCAACTAGGCTCATATCCTCCGCTTCGGCAACTGCCTTAACAATCGCGCGACCCATCTTGCCCAGGGCTCCATTAACAACGACAGGGATTTTAGCAGCAGTCTGGGTTGAATCACTCATAGTCTTTGGCTATACTTTTTGGCTTTCCTTTAATGGTTCTAGTTGCTAATGGTTGTAGTTACAGGTACTGAAGAATTGAAGAAACCAAAAAGGGAGCATAACAGCTCCCTTTTGAATCTTTAGTCTATAGCTTTATAGCGATGTGCGGATGCATTCGCACATCGCTATAAAGCTATAGTAGGCTTCTGTTAAAGCTAAGCTGACAGAATCAAACTGAGCCTAACCTACTTCAACTTGATCCGTGTCTACATCATCAGTACCGTCTACATCTTTAGCAACTGAAACCATCTTGTCTAAAATATCTTGGCTAGGAACCTTACCTTTTAGAACAACAGTGCCACTAAGCTGAGCAACCCAAAGCGTATCAATATCATCGAGCTGGCTGTCTTCATCGAAAGCTAGAGCAACCCGCTTAGCTAGTCCACTTTCGTCGAAGTCCCCATCTACGCCGATCTTATAATCTGGAATGTCTTCTTCAGCAGATGTTGATGTAGCCTTGGCAATGCCGCGCTTAATTTTTGAGGAAGCATTATTTGGTTTGTCTTTACCAAAAATCCGTGAGAAAAAACCCATTTACTAGTTTCCAGTTTGTTTGCTTTCGCAGGAAATACCCCTGCTCGAGTATAAAGATATCGAGATAGCTATCGGAAGATTATGTACCTTTAGGAACAAATTGTTCATGCGGTCACAGTCAGGCACATGGCACATTTAGATACCAAGCTATAGGTAATACACACAAGAAGACGATCCAGTCGAGCCCTTCCATTGGACAGGTATTAGACTATTGGATGGGTATTGGACGGGAAGCCTGATAGTGACGAACTAAACAGTGAGGAACTAAGGAATCGACCTTTGCATCTTGTAAGGGCAGTTAGCCGTACTAATCAACTAGGAATAAGCGTTTTATAGACAGTTCAAGGATAGATAGCTGTAGATGACTATCGCAGACAATCAAGAATCTGGCTGTAGTAAACTATCATGGGTGCCCTGCAGCCTGTCTTTCACAGTTCTGTATTTTAGCTGCGAGGTCTCTCCCGATGTGGTTGATTCTGTAGCTCACGATTGCAAAAGCTTAGCGTAAATAGATGATAAATACCCGATCGAGTACAGGTCATAGCGCCACGCACAAGCTGCATCCCTTGAGTTTGCTAGCTCAACTGATCAGCCGTCAGGTCAGTGGCTGCTTGAAGCTAACTGCCCAGTCTGTAGAAAGACAACCTGCACAATGGCAACTTCTGCTTGAGAAAGGACAGCTCAACTTTGCGACTAGCTCGATCAATAGCTTCGATCGGTTGATTAGACAGCTAGAGACAACAGCAGCTGGAGTCCCGATGTCTGTATGCGAACAAATGCGGCAGCTATTCGAGGAGGCTGACCAGATAGATGGTGTCGTCAGCTCTGACTATCGCGCTTTATGTTGGCTAGTTGAGCAGAAATACATCAGCCATGAACAGGCAGCGCAGGTTATAGGCGCGATCGCTATCGAAGTGATTGAGCCTTTCTTGAGTATCCGTGAAGGAAATTACACGCTCATCTCAAGTGCACAAACCCAGACCATTCCAACTTACTGCCGCTTAGACTTGCGGCCAATTGTTGAGGCCTGTCAGCGCAATAGTAGGCAAAAAGAGACCGGACAAGTCGCTGCTAGTCGCCCGCCTAATGCGCCCACAGTCCCTAATGCGACTAGCAGGCTTAGCTCTAGCCAAGTATCTACCCGGTTAGATAACTCGCTAAATAGTCAACAAAGCAAGCAGTACCCTGGGGGTATGGCCACTGGTCGAGATAGCGGCTATAGAACTCATTCAAACAGCTTAAGACAAACCACCTACACGGTAGCTTGTATCGATGACAGCCCTACCGTGCTCAACGCCATCCAAAAATTTCTAGAAGATCAGAGCCTTTCAGTAGTTGCTATTAACGATCCAGTCAAGGCGCTGATGCAAATCGTTCGTAGCAAGCCTGACTTGGTCCTCTTAGATATTACGATGCCCAACCTCGACGGGTATGATCTGTGCGCCCTACTGCGTCGTCATCCTCGTTATAAGCACACACCGATCGTGATGGTCACTGGCAATACAGGACTAATCGATCGAGCTAGAGCTAAGCTAGTGCGGGCTTCTGGCTATCTTACTAAGCCATTCACCCAGGACGACCTTTTGAAGATGGTATTCAAGCATCTACCAACAACACGGTAACATCAGGAAATCAGAGTAATCCTTTCTACGCATGCTTTCTATGCATGTTTTCTACTCTGAGTAGATTGTTTCTGTCATAGAAACTTAGCGTCGTAAAATCCTAGTCCTCCCGTTTCCCTATGCCTACTATTCACACCACAACGGTGCTTATTGTTGAGGACGCCGCATCAGAGCTAGAACTCATGAGTCACTATCTTCAGCAGGCGGGCTATAGCGTCATTAGAGCTGCTAGTGGAATAGAAGGCTTGGATAAGGCGATCGCTCAAAAACCAGACGCGATCGTGACTGACATTGTCATGCCAGGTATCAGTGGCTTCGAGCTGTGCCGTCAGCTAAAGAACACACCGGCAACTAAAACAGTACCCGTAGTCATGTGCTCTTCTAAAGGACAGAAGATCGATCGAATATGGGGAAAGAAACAGGGTGCGGATGTCTATTTAACAAAACCATACACCCAAGAGCAGCTAATAGAAGCAGTAAGAACTGTATTGAGGTGAAGTCGAGGATTTTACTTAGATTCTTCCCGAATTCTTTACGAACGATTGAGTATATCTGAATTTATCTATATTGCTTTAGGCAAGGTTAGACAAGTTCGGCTAAAAAGTGTGATAAAGATAACAGCAGCAGGGATGTCATCAGAGAGAATACTTAAACACACCCGAATAATAATTACCTGTGAAGAGTGAGCTTACCGTTCCCGATCGTTCCCTTATTGACGAAGCCTATCTTAAGTTTCAGCTAGCTCCTAGCATCCCTGCTGTGCTAGCTGCTAGCGCAGTAGAGGAGGCCACTGTGCTCTCAACTACACAGGTAACTCCTATGCCCAACATGCCTGCTTGCTTGCTGGGTCTGGTCAATCGTCGTAGCCGAGTCATTTGGATCGCCAACCTCATGCAGCTGTTGGGTGTGGCTATCCCAGACAGACCCAGGCAACAGTACAGCACTATCATTGTCAAATCAGAGACCTCTCAAGACTCATCGGTGGGCCTCCCTCCAAGTCTTTCTTTGGGACTGATGGTCGATGAAATTAATGGAATCATTCATCTACCGACCGAGGCTTTACAACCTGTTCCTACACAAGTCAATCCAACTCTAGAGCCTTACCTTCGAGGTTGCGCCGTACAAGACGAGCAGATACTGCTGGTGCTAGATGCTGAGGCTGTTTTACAATCGTCCATTTTTCAAGGGTCATAAACGATGGCAACAGACATGAATGGGAATGAAGCAAATAGCTCAGCAATCCCACAGCCGCTGACTGACAGACAGATAGCGGCTGCCCAGACGGCGGCTCAAAGAGAAAGAGAGCCCTTGGTCTATCGTGGTGCTCAGTATGGCGATAAGTATCAAGAGAGTAAAGAACGTGAGCTGGCTCAAAAAATTATTGATGCCCGCTCGCTCGCCGGGAACCAAATAGAAGATGATCTAATCTACCGGGGAGTGCAGTATCGCGGAGAGCGCTACGCGCCCGATAAGATTCGAGTCACGAAGGAGAGCAAATCTGCCTTCTTGCAGTGGTTCAACGACTTGCCAGTTGCTGATAAACAGCTAGCTGGACTCCTAAGTTCCAAAATCCTTTCTATATTGGGTGTGATTGGAGTTAGTCTACTGTTGCTATCAGCAACTGGTCGTCGTCTGCTTTTGAACCAAGCAACCTCTGAGCTCTCTGCCACTGCCAGCGCCCTCACCCAAGCGCCGACCGAAGCTGAGTTGATAAGCGAAGACGTAGTACTAGAAGCTGTGGAGGCTAAAGTAGCACTCACACCTGGAGACGAGATCGAAGCGAGTCTAGCCCAAGCTGTGCGTAGCAACCTACGGGGTCGGTTGGAAGCCAACCAGCTGGAGTACATTGCCCTAGTAGATACAAACTTTCAGGTGATTGCAAGCGGAAATACCGCACGTAATAGTGACTTTTTTAATCCGGACAATCTAGTGTCTGATGCGTTGCGTCAGCGGCAATCTAAAGTAGCACTCAGTCTACAACCAGTTGGGACACTCGAACAACAGGGGCTTTCTGTACCGAGTTCGGTCGACGAAGCAGCGCTGGTACAGTACGTTGCGACACCTATTTTTGCGTCGGGTAGTCCGCTAGATAATGCAGGCGTGCCCACGCAGCCAATTGGTGCTTTGATAACAGGTGATATCGTCAATCAAGATACGCTGGCTGTTGCGAATGTACTCACTGCATTTCCAGACGGCTATACCGAGATCTACTTGCGAGAACCCAGTGGCTCGTTCGAGTCAGTCATCTTGGCTAATTCAGGCGAAATCCTGACCGGGCAACAGTTTGATAGCGCTGATAGCTTCGATTTCTTAAACGAAACTATTCAAGCAGCAGGCGATGGACAATCGCCTGCTGCGGTCACTGACGATACCAGGCGACTCAACGGTGATCGTTATACAGTGGCGGCAACCGCAATCGTCGATGGCAACGGACGAGCCATTGGTGTTATTCAGCGAGGGCTATCAGAACGCGCTTTGCGAACTTGGCAAAGAAATGCAGCTGGACTCTTAATTGGTGCAGCGTTGATAGCAATCTTGATAGATGTGCTCATTGCCAAACTACTAGGACGCTCTATCGCGAAGCCGCTGCGAGAATTGCAAGTAGCCACGGAAGAGTTTGCATCGGGCGATCGCACTACCCGTGCCAGCGTTTTCGCCCGCGACGAAGTCGGACGAGTTGCTAGCGCCTTCAACGAATTAGCCGCTTCCGTCGCGATCTCCGAATCTTCTCTACGATTTCAAAATGAAACCCAAACAGAATCTGCTAGGCGAGCGCGAGGGCTAGCAGAATTTACTAGTCAGATCCGCCAGGCATTAGAACCTCAGGCTATCCTTGCCATTGGCGTCAATCAAGCCAGAGAAGCTCTAGAAGTCGATCGGGTCATCATCTACAAGTTTGACGCTGACTATAAAGGTGGAGAAGTGACTGCGGAATCAGTAGGGAAAGGCTGGATTAGAGCAGAAGGTCAGCACTTAGAAGATCCGATGCTGCCAGATTCTGTTGATCGCTTCATGACAGGTCAGATATCTGCAGTCATCGACATCGAAGCCGCAGACCTCACTGAATGTCACTGCCAGCTGCTGCGAGAGCTAGAAGTCAAAGCAAATATGGTTGCGCCAATCATCATTGGCGATCGACTAGTTGGGCTGATTTGCGCTCATCAGTGTAGCGGCCCGCGTCAGTGGCAGCCTGAAGAGCTAAATATGATGCAGCAGATTACAGCCCAGATCGGCTACGCCCTATCGCAAGCTCAGCTACTAGAAACTCAACGGCAGGCTGTGAAACAAGAACAGCAGCTAGCTAGCTTAGTTACCGATATTAGAACAACTAGCACTAGTGAAACCTCTCCAACTGAGACTCGCGATAGAATATTTCGTACGGTTACGCGCCAGGTTAAATTGGCGCTCAATACCAGTCGGGTGCTTATCTATCTCTTCGACGAGAGTTGGAAAGGGACTATTGTTGAAGAAGCTGTCGATCCCCAGTGGACACCCGCTAAAGGCGCCAATATCGCTGACCCTTGCTTTGCTCAGAACTATGTAGACAAGTACCGTGCTGGCCGGGTGAAAGCTACAACAGATATCTATAGCGCTGGGCTAACTGCCTGTCATCTTCAGCAGCTAGAGCCCTATCAGGTCAGAGGCAACATAGTTGCCCCGATTGTGGTTGAAGGTAGGTTGTTGGGATTACTCGTAGCCCATGAATGCACCGGACCTAGAGAATGGTCAGAGATATCTATCAACTTCATCAAGCGAGCGGCAACCCAGCTAGGCTATGCGTTAGAGCAGGCCGAAGCAACTTGGCAAAAGGAACTGGCGCTCACCCGAGCAAACACCCTCTCGGAAGAACGCTTGCGTCGCCAAGAAGAGATAGAAATCCAGCTTGTAAACCTGCTTAGCGACGTAGAAGCTGTCGCCGATGGCAATTTGACGGTACGTGCTGACGTGTCAGCTGGTGAGATTGGAACTGTTGCCGACTTTTTTAATGCGATTGTAGAAAGCTTGCGGCAGGTGGTCACTCAAGTAAAACGCTCGACTGACCAAGTCAACAACGCCCTATGGCAAAACGAAGCTGCTATTCGTCTGCTCGCAGAAGACGCACTTCAGCAGGCTGAGCAAACCACTTTGACGCTAGAGTCTGTAGAAACTATGACTGACTCGATTCAGCAGGTGGCTCAGCAGGCAGAAGAAGCTGCTGCCGTTGCTAAAAGTGCTTCTAAGACCGCAAATCAGGGCGAAGAAGCAATGGATCTTACGGTCAACAACATTATGAGGCTGCGTCAAACCGTTGGCCTTACTGCTAAGAAAGTGAAGCGTCTAGGCGAATCTTCTCAACAGATCACCAAGGCAGTTTCACTGATCAATCAAATTTCTCAGCAGACTAATCTGCTGGCAATTAACGCTGGGATTGAGGCTGCTAGAGCTGGGGAAGGTGGTCAGGGCTTTGCAGCAGTAGCCGAGGAAGTTAGCGAACTGGCGGCTCGCTCGGCGGAGGCAACAGAGGAGATTGAACGGATTGTAGATACGATTCAGAGAGAGACTGGCGATGTGGTCGCTGCGATTGAGCAAAGTACGACGCAGGTTGTAGAAGGGACTCAACGGGTAGAAGACGCACGGGAAAGCTTGGGGCAGATCCTAACGGGCTCACAAAAGATGGATGAGTTTGCTAGATCAATCTCACGGGCGACTAGCTCGCAGGTACAAATATCTACATCGGTGTACGCTCTGATGGAAAAGATTGCACAGCTAGCCGAGCGAACTTCGGCCTCCTCTAAGCAAGTATCTGAAGCACTAAACCAGACCGTAGGGGTAGCACAAAATCTGCAGGCACAGGTAGCGACCTTTGTCGTAGACCCACAGGCATCTGGTGAAAATAGATCTATCCCCCAGGAGGCCAGACGTGGATAGAGAAGCAGAGATTCGCCTACAGTTTCTAGATGAAGCTGATGAATATTTGAATGCACTAGAAACCACGTTGCTAGGCATCGCTCAGCGGGGAATCGAAATCCATCAGATGAATACAGCGCTGCGGGCTGCCCATTCAATCAAAGGCGGCGCGGCGCTGATGGGCTATATCCTGACCAGTGACCTAGCCCATCGGCTAGAAGATGCACTCAAGGTGCTGAAGCTGCAGCGGAGCGAAGAAGTCACTGGTGATATAGAAGGCCAGATGCTGAGCGCAGTAGATGCGATCCGACAAATTGTGGAACGCGATCGCCGCACCGCGCTGCTAGCATCAGACCCTCTAGCATCAGACCCGCCAGTATCAGACCAGCTTGAGCGCCAGATTATGCCTATCTTCGAGGCGTTGTACGATACGCTGGGCGAGCCGTCCGCAGAAGATGCGGCCTCTATATTAGACGCCGACGAAAGCCAAGACGTAACGCCTTTGATCTTTCAGGCAGAAATAAACGGGCTCTTAGAGCGGTTAGACTCGCTTTTGGCAGATCACTCTCCCCAGTTGCAAGCGGAAGTTGTGGTAATGGCCCAAGAGCTATCTGCACTAGGTAAGATGCTCGATCTGCCGCTATTTGTACAGTTCTGTCAGTCAGTAAAAACCTACGCGGTAGCAGCTAAAGACACCCAGCAGATAGAAGAAGTGTCTCAAGCGGCGCTGACTAGTTGGAAAAGGGCACAGGCGCTAGTGCTTACGGGTAACGCTGAGTCTATGCCTCGTCAGCTAACCGGTATTAGCTTTAGGATAACTGATAGCGACTCTGAGAGGGAGTCTGCTGAAGCGCCCACATCCATAGAAACAAAAAGCCTTAGCTTGACAGGCTATGATGCCGGCTTGGGCACAGGCTTTGGTGCAGATTTAGGTGCAGAGAACGATGCGCTAGTTAGTAATATCTTTGCCAACCTAAGCATAGAAAATGAGGCCTCAGCTGGGGATGTTTTCGCAGATCTAGGGACAGAAAGCAACGTCCCAACTGGTGATGACCTGGCTGAGCAAGCCGTTTTAGGAACGGACTTAGAGACTAACTTGGGTGCTGGCTTGGGATCTAGTTTGGATATTGGACTAGGAGCCGACTACGGAGCCGACTACGCAGGCAATGGTGAGCTAGAAGTGGATGCTTTTGCAGGCGTCTTTGAACAGATTGAGCAGCCGCTAGATGAGCTAGGAGGTGAGCAACCAGGTCAGTCAGAGGCGGCCTTTCGTCTACCAGCTAGCGTGTCAAAATCGCAGGGTGATGAGTCTGAGCTAACTGACAATACTGTACGAGTATCTGTACGTAAGCTCAACGAACTCAACGATGATCTCGGAGAGCTGACAATTGAGCACAATCGCCTAGAAGCTGAGGTAAAGCGACTGCGATCGCTCGTCAAAAACCTCAGCCAAAGACTGCGATCGCTCGATGAAATCAACGAAGATGTCAAAGACCTCTATGAGCAGGCCGAGTCAGAGCGTTTGTCAACCAGACCTCAGCGAACCCTGCCTCAAGCGGCAGGTAGTCAGGCTTTGGCCAACACGACCAATGGGCTCACTCGCACATCTGCCTTTGAAGTATCTGATACCCAAGCATCAAATAGCGCTGCTGATGATACTGACGCCATTGACTCAGGCTTTCGCCAAAACTTCGACCTTTTAGAACTTGATCGCTATAGCGATACCCACTTAACTTTTCGCCAGATTGCCGAATCTGTTGTCAGGCTTCAAGAAGTCGCTGACGATCTAGAGCTGAGTACCGACCAAACAGAGCAAACCACTCGGGCTATGCGTCGCACTAATGGCCGTTTACAGCGCAATTTAAACCAGCTGCGAATGCGCCCACTAGCCGATATCACTAACCGCTTTCCTCGGGCGCTGCGAGAATTAGAAATAGAGCATGGCAAGTTAGTACAGCTCCAGCTAGAGGGTGAGCACACCTTAATTGATCGCAATATCTTAGAAGCGCTAAGCGATCCACTAATGCATATTGTGCGTAATGCCTTCGACCACGGCATTGAATCGCCGGAAAGTAGAGAACGTCAGGGTAAAAGCAGTACTGGGACGATTGCCATTCGAGCTGCCAACAAAAACAATCGCACGCTCATCACAGTCAGCGATGATGGTCAAGGAATTGCTATAGAAAAGATTCGCGATCGCGCTCAATCGATGGGTTTAGACGCTGAACTACTTAGCGCCGCTAGCAAAAACGAACTACTCTCACTTATTTTTGAGCCGGGCTTTAGCACCTCCAATCAGGTTACTGCGCTTTCTGGTCGCGGCGTCGGCATGGACATCGTTCGCAGCAACCTTACTCAGATTCGTGGTGATATCAGCGTCGACACTAAAGCTGGTGAGGGCACCACCTTTACCCTCTCTGTGCCATACACCCTTTCGATCACCCGCGTCATCCTAGTCGAGGGCAACCGCATGCCTATTGCCGTACCGACCGATCGGATTGAAGCAGTCACTGCGCTTGATCCGAGCGATATTCGCCGCGCCGACGGCAAAGAATTGCTTGCCTTCAAAGGCAGCTCTGTCCGTCTAATCCGTCTCTCTAACTGGTTAGCCTTCAACTGTCCTAGACAGGTTGATAGCCTGGAAACCAAGCCCCGGATCAATACGCCCAGCGTGTTGATATTTCGCATGGGCGAACAGCGCCTAGGTCTGCAGATAGATCGCTACTGGAACGAGCAAGAAGTGGTTATCCGCCGAGTAGAAGGCCCTGTTACTCTTCCGACTGGCTTTAGCAACTGCACCATTCTTGAAAACGGCAAAGTGGTTCCTATCATCAGTCTGACTAATTTCGCTCGGTGGATCATTGGCTGCGAAACGTCCGGTATTCATTCGGCAAAGGCGCTATATTCTAACCCAATTCTGACTGGTGCAATTGCTTCTGCCAGATTACAAGCCGCTTCTAATAAGGAAGCCCATCGTCGCGCTAGGTTTCTAGTGATCGACGATTCTGTCAACGTACGTAGGCTGCTAGCGCTTACCTTAGAGAAAGCAGGATACGAGGTAGTACAGGCCCGCGACGGTCAAGACGCGTTCGAGAAGCTAGAAACTGACTTAGTCATAGATAGCATTGTTTGCGATATAGAAATGCCTAAGATGGACGGCTATAGTTTTCTCTCTAAGTTGAGAGCAAAGACAGAATATGCGCAGATTCCAGTGACTATGCTAACCTCCCGCAGCAGCGATAAGCACCGCGACTTAGCGATGAACCTTGGCGCAACCGCTTATTTTTCTAAACCTTATCAGGAAAGAACCCTATTGAGAAGTTTGGCGGCATCTTTAGAAGAAACCAAAAGCAGCAGACTGTAAAAACAGATTATGAGCGAGACAATAACAATCACGCTGAAGCTATTCGCGGTGTATCAAGAGACTTTAGGTCGTTCAGAAAAAGAGATGGTATTGCCGATAGGAACGACTGCTGGAGAAGTACGCGATCGCCTCATTACTGACTACCCAACTCTCTCTTATTGGAAAGATCTCACCCGCTTTGGCATCAACTTGCAATTCGCCACGGCTTCCACATGTCTTAAGGACGGCGACGAACTTGTTCTAATTCCACCTGTTAGTGGGGGGTAGGTAAAAGCTCTGCTATATGTTCTTAGTTCCTTTCAATCATCTAACTTCAATGGTTCAAAAGCTAGGATATACATAAACTACTAACAGGCGTTTTCGATTAGATTTATGACAGCTCCAAAGTAGTACGCCTCATACTTTGTGTCTACAAACCAAACTTGGTTTTTTTGTTCAAACACCCAATTATAAACCGACTCACCAAAAGTACTTTCCATCTTAAGATCTGGCCCTTCACCTTCACCACCACTCTCTAGATCGCTAAGCCATGCTTGCAAAGCAGCGTCAGTTTTACTGTAGCCCGTACGCTGAATAATGTTTCCTGCTTTGATTTGAGGCTCACCATTCACATCTTCAACAATCACGCCGACGATGCTTTCAATAGATGCTGTATCTTCAAAGCACTCATTTCCTAAATAGTCTAGCTCGTATGTATCCTTCACTACGAATTCAGGGACTAAGCTACTATCTACCTGTGCAACCGTAGCAAAGAAGCCATCGTATGAAGCCTGGGTGCTCTCTAGATCAAGCTGCTGAGGTCCAAATGAATCTGACTTTGGCGGTTTGTCTGATTCTAAAGCTTCTATAGCCGTAGGCTTTTCTAGATCAGTTAAAGAGTCTGGATTATCGTCTAAGGGAGGTGCGGGTGCTGCAGAGACCATTGGAACAGGATCTGGCTCTAGCTGAGGAATTTCTACTGGTACTGGCTCTGGTGGTGTAGCTATTGGCGCTGGTGCCGCTTCAGATATTACTTCAGAAGATAAAGGGATGTCTACCGGCACATCGGCCATTGGCTCGGCCGGCAGCACCGAAACTTGAATAGAGTCTAGCGTCAGTTCTTCTACCTCTTCTTTCACTTCAGCTTTTCTAGGCAGAGGTACTAATAAGCTTAGCCCATGCAAGCCTAGCGATACTAGAAGCAACGGGCTAAGCCAGCGCATTATTTTTGGACGTTGAGGACTAACTGAAGTCATTCCTTGAATTGACATATTCTGTAAGCAGCAGCGATCGCCAAATAGTCAATTGCTCAATTGAGCTATCACTTCTAGCTCAATAACCTAAGGGTCCAATAGTCTATGGAGCATAAGTTTTTATGAACGAGCATAAGTTCCTATGAACATAGATTGGTGATCATCTATACATTATCAAACGCACTATCGATATTGCAGAAGACTTCTCTTTTATGATGGCGTTGGTCGTATGTAGTGATGAGCGATGAAAAAACCACGCGCATTCTTATGTTTTATCCTAGGGTTGTGTTGCCTGTTTGG
Source organism: Synechococcus sp. PCC 7335 (assembly GCF_000155595.1). Classification (NCBI taxonomy): domain Bacteria; kingdom Bacillati; phylum Cyanobacteriota; class Cyanophyceae; order Synechococcales; family Synechococcaceae; genus Synechococcus; species Synechococcus sp. PCC 7335. The sequence goes on from NZ_DS989904.1 coordinate 4,601,068, forward strand.
ATCAATAGCTGTACAGCCGCTCGGTCAGTCTATACATGCTATGGATGTTGCTACTGCGAAGCAAGTTGCCCAGCTACCGATTGACTCTACACAACTACCGCAGCAGATGCCGACTCCACCCGAGCTATTAAGCGATCCGTTTTTGCAGATGCCGACTGCATCTTCTGTACAAGTTGTCTGGTTTACTGAGTTTGAAGGTACGCAGCACTTCGTAGAATATGACCGTAGCAATAGGACTGATGCGGTGACAACACTGCTCAGCCGAGCCTATGAAGATAGCGCCTCTCAGGTGGGTCAGACGTATGCTGAACTTACTCACCGTGATATTTGGCGACATGAGGCCACTGTCAAAGACTTGGCGCAGAATAAAAGGACTCGCTACCGAGTGACCAGCATACCTACTGACGGACAGGCTGTACGGAGCGACTTTTTTACGCTCTCACCAGCGCCTACTGTGGGGCAGCCGAGCAAAATTCTACTGACTTCTGACCATCAGCTTAAGCCGCTAGTTCCTGCCAACTTACAGAAGGTCAAAGAGACAGTTGGTCAAGTAGATGGCGTGTTCTTTGCAGGAGATTTGGTGAATGTGCCAGATCGCGCGTCTGAATGGTTTGATGGCGCGAAGGGACTATCGTTTTTTCCGAATCTACAGGGACGAACTCGGTATGAGCTAACTCAAGGAGATAGAGCGACAGTATACGAAGGTGGCGAGATTATCCAGCATGCGCCGCTTTTTCCGGTGATTGGCAACCATGAGGTGATGGGTAGAGTGTCTACAGACCCGCTCAATCAACAGTTCTCAAACACGTTGCCTCGTGAATTGGTCAGTCAGTTTTATCCGACACCTAAAGATGTAGAAGAGCTAGATTGGGTAAAAGATCATAGCTACAACACTCGAACATATGAGGAGATATTTTCTCTGCCGACAACGCAGCTACCAACTGGAGAAAAGACGCAAAAGTACTATGCAGTGTCTTTTGGAGATGTGCGGTTGGTGAGCCTGTATGTCACACAGATATGGCGATCGCCCTCACTTGAACAAAACACTAAAGGCCGCTATCGCGAGCGGGTCGCAGATTTAGATTCACCAGAGAAATGGGGCTATGGGCAACATATCTTTGAGGATATTCGCCAGGGCAGCGTTCAATACCAGTGGCTGCAGCAAGAGCTTGCGAGCGATGCCTTTCAAACAGCCAAGTATAAGATTGTGATGATGCACCATCCACCTCATACGTTAGGCGGCAATATTGTCCCCGCATTCACCGATCCGGTGATGGTAAAGAATGTGACAGAAGAGGGGCGTTTGCGCTCGGTGCAGTATGAGTATCCGATCGAGAAAGACTATATTGTTCATGATTTGCTGCCGCTGCTAGAGGAAGCTGGTGTGCAGCTTGTCTTCTATGGTCATTCCCACCTGTGGAATCGGTTTGTGAGTCCAACAGGAATGCATTTTCTGGAAACGTCTAATGTTGGGAACAGCTACGGAGCGCATTTGACTGGAAATTCTCGCGCTGTGCCAACTGATGAAGCCGTTGACGTAGCAGGCGATCTGACGCCCTTTCAGTCGGTCTATAAAGCGACAGGTAATCCTAACGGGTTAACGCCAGTTGTGCCGACGCTTGCGCCTCTAAGGAACGAGGCGGGGAACCCGCTGCCGTATATTGCGAGCAATGACATCACTTGTTTTACTATCTTCGAGACAGAGAGTGGCCTGCTGAGTAGCTATTACTTCGATACCCGTCAGCCTGGAGCTGAGGTCGTGAAATTTGATGAGTTTAGGCTAACGCCACGAAACGAACAAGGATTATTAGAATAGAAATACTCTATGTTTGGAATAGAAGATGAAGTCCTTCTACAGACTAGCGATAGGTGTCTGTATAGCGTTGGTAATCACGGCAGGACTGTGGTCACCAGTTAGGGCATCGTCTTCGCTCAAGTCGTCTTCGCTGAATGACTCTAGAATTCGGCAGTTGGAGTTTCAGGTACGAGCGCTCCAAACTCAGATTAGGCAGATCCAACCGCGCTCGGCAGGCGGCTCAACGAGCGCCCCACCTGCCGCTGCACCACCTGCTGAGATTTTTGATGGGCCTACGCCTCAAGAACAGTTCGACAATTTAGCAACGCTAGTCATCGAAATCAATCAGCGATTGAAGGCAGTAGAACAACAGCTATCTGATTAGGTTAGAGCGATTTAGGTTAAGGCGATCAAAGCGGACCAACCACACCACACCATTACAGCCTGCTAATAGTCTTTTCACTTGCTGACTTTCTCTTTTCACCTATCAAAAAGAGCTTAAAGTAAACCGCCTGAAATATCTCTTTGATCGGAAAAAGAAGATAGGTCAGTGGATTGATAGTGACAATGATATTACGAATATCTCGTTTGGCTAGAAAAAGGATGATGCGCGCGATCGCGTCTGCACTCATCACACCATAGGGATTCAAATTACTCTTAAAAGGGCCTAGCACCAGCTTGCGAATCACACAGGGCGCATCAGTCCTGCGTAGGTTAATCAGATCTCCCATCAGCCGCTTAGAAATCTCATAAAGTGGGCTAAAAGCAGGATTGACTTCTGCTTCTGACGTGTTCACCCACACTTCTTTCGTGGCTCTACCCGTACGATTATCAACCGTTTCCAAAAAAGTCTCCATCAGTCGCCACGCAGAAAGCGCATTGACTTCTAAAGATTGTTCAATCGCCTGCGAAGAGTTTGCTCCCATAACGTTGATACCGTGATTGATAATCAGAATATCTATCTTCTGTAGGGATTCTTTCAGTTCGCTTTCTTTGCCTGTTTGCCAAGAGAGAACTTTAACAGCACCTGGAATCTCTTGGTTCGAGGTCGTTAGCGCAATCGGTTTGGCCCCGGCTTGAGCTAGCGATCTAATTAAGGCTCGGCCCAAAGTTCCCGATGCGCCAGTAACTGCAACAGATTTTCCCTTCAAAGAAAGCGCAGTGCCTAGAATTTTGTCGCTGATCGGAAAGAGGCCCGCATAGTAAGCGCTAGTATCGTCGAAGTGGTGTCGCCAGTGGTAGGTGCGATTGACGCGCCAGTAGCCGGGAATGCCTGTGAGCGGGCCAGGCTCGTGGGTAAGGTCGGTAGCGCTAAACAGACCGCGCGATCGCATCACCGCCGATACCAAAAATCCGGCAGCATATACTACCCCTGCCCACAGTCCGGGCTTATGTGTGACCAGCGCTGCGATCGCCATCACGCCCATCATAAAGATCGATTCTGGCGCATCGTTATAGAGCTGCGCTTTACGATAGATCTCGGTATTGATTGGCGAAAAGTCTTTCTTGTACGCCCGGTGATGCCAGCCGTGTAGACGCTGAAGCGGTGCCCACTGATGACTAAGCACGTGATAAAAGTCTCGAACCATCTCAACCAGAAAGACAGCCGCGATCGCCCAGACAAGCTGAACGCCATACTCTACTAGCGAGCCTGAAGCCAACCCTAGAAAACTAGGTTCGAACGGACTTAATAACCTTGTCACCATAAAACTGCTGCCTTGGAGATGACGACCTTAACGTTACTTCAAAAACAATGGTAAACTGCCGTCGGTAAAAAGTGCTTCATATCCTTAATATACGGATGTCTGGAACCCGGATACTCTCTCTATCAAGTAATATTGCTGAACCTGCGCCCGTTTTGGGGTACTTCTAGCTATCAACAGCCGCGATTCAAGGGAGATTACAGGGTATGACAGCCGCACTACATGAACAGGAAAAGATCAACCGTGCTAAAGCCATCAACTACGGTGAAGTCTCGGGCATTCCTGACGTTTGGCCAATTGTCGCTGCCAGGTATGGTAATCATCTGGCTTTATACGATCCGCATACTAACCCAGAGACGAAATATACCTACGGCGAGTTAGCGACATCGATCTCTCAGTTTGCGGCTGGGTTGCAGCGTCTAGGCGTAGTGCCAGGTGAGGCGATCGCCCTCTTTTCGGAAAATCGCCCTCGTTGGATGGTAGCAGATCAAGGCATTATGACGGCTGGTGCCATTGACGCGGTGCGCGGTGCCAACTCCGATAAGGCCGAGCTGCTGTTTATTTTGAATAATAGTGACAGCATTGGCTTGGTCATTCAAGATCTGAGCGTACTCGACAAGATAGCGGGCGATTTAGGTGAGCTAGGACTACGCTTTATCATCTTGCTTACCGATGAAGTGGCGGCAAGCGAGACAGACTTGGGCGGTGCCAAGCTATTAAACTTTTCTGAGCTAATGGCGCTAGGAGCAGAGCAGGGGGCGCCAACGCCTGTGAAATTAGAGCGCGATCGCACCGCCACGTTGATGTATACCTCCGGCACCTCGGGTATGCCTAAAGGCGTCATGCTGACTCAAAGTAACCTGCTGTCGCAAATTGCCGGGGCTAGCAGCGTAGTCAATGTCGGCCCTGAGCAAAAAGTGCTGAGTATCCTACCGATTTGGCACTGCTACGAGCGCTCTTTTGAGTACTTTGTGCTCTCTCAAGGCTGCACGCAGATCTATACCAACATCCGCACGGTCAAAAGAGACTTTAAAGAACACAGCCCGCAATATATGGTGGCCGTTCCTAGACTATGGGAATCAATTTACGACGGTGTTCAAAGGCAGTTTCAAAGTCAGCCAGAGGGAAAGCAAAAGCTAATTCGCTTCTTTTTAGAAAAAGGCCATGAGTACATCACAGCTAGGCGAACGTTATCTGGACTGCGATTAGATCACCTGACTAGCTCTACAGGCGAAAAGCTAGCGGCTGCGTTGAAACTGGCCTATCTATGGCCGATTTATCAGATTGGCGATCGCATCGTTTTTTCTAAGATACGTGAGGCTATGGGCGGCAAAGTTGACTTCTTAGTCAGCGGCGGTGGCTCAATTGCCGACTATCTAGAAGACTTTTACGAGGTTGTAGGCATCCCCATTTTAGGTGGCTACGGTCTGACCGAAACCTCGCCAATCACCCACGTTCGTAGACCCTGGCGCAATTTGCGCGGCGCAGACGGGCAGGCACTACCCGGCACCGAAACCGCTATTGTCGATCCTGAGACCCGTCAGCCTATTCCGATTGGGAAACCTGGACTGGTGCTTTTGCGCGGGCCCCAAGTGATGAAGGGCTACTACAAAAACGCTGAAGCCACTGCCAAGGCGATTGATTCAGAAGGCTGGTTTGACACGGGTGATCTGGGTCGGCTAACAGACTGGGGCGATCTGATTATCACCGGACGCGCCAAGGACACCATCGTATTAACCAACGGCGAAAATATCGAACCAACGCCAGTTGAAAATGCCTGTCTGCGTAGCCCCTACGTCGATCAAATCATGCTGGTTGGTCAGGATCAAAAGTCTGTTGGGGCGCTGATTGTACCAAATAAAGAGGTGCTAGAGAAGTGGGCTGCTTCTAAGGGGGTATCTATGGAAGATCTCAACAGCAAACCTATTCAGGATCTGTATAAACAAGAGCTGAAACGAGAGATATCAGCTCGTCCTGGCTATCGCCCTGATGAGCGTGTCGGTCCATTTGTCTTGCTAGAAGAACCGTTCACCATAGAAAACGGATTGCTGACACAAACGATGAAAGTAAAACGGCCTAAAGTGCGCGATCGCTATCAAGAAACTATCGATGCTCTTTACGCTCAGTAGCTTTTAGATAGAGTACGTTGATCACCAAATTCAGGCCGCCTGTTGTCCAGACTGTTGTTCTGGCAACAGGCGCTGAGCGCTAGCTCGACGCTGACTGGGAGGTTGCACGTGGGCAAATATCCTCTGGATTTTAGCCAGTTTGGCGATGACAACGTTGTTCTCTGGGTAGCGCTCGCAAACAAACTGAACCAAATCATCTACCGTACATGGGTTAGTACTACCACCGTTCCAGCTATGAAACTCCTTGTGAACAGAGCTTTCTAGAGTGATGATGTTATCTACCAGCGTCGCTAGATGAGGATAGTACTGCGAAGAAAAGATATGGTGTCCGGATAGAGCAAAGTTGTGATTGTGCCTTGTCTGTCTAACTAGTGTGATCTGACAGGTGTTTCTGTCTCTCCTCTTAGCAGCCTTTTTTGCTTTCTCAATCTGGTTTTTACGGCTTTCTTGTTCTGAGATAATGGCCCTAAAGGCTTTCCTACCTACTACATCTACAGCTTTACACCATTCTCGCCGGTCTTTGCGGGTCAGCGTCTGCGACAGGTTTTCGCTGAGTCGGTAGAATCCACTGAGGGAGTAGTAGCGCACACCCTCGATATCATCAAAGTCAACGCCTATCTGAAGCGGTAAATCGGAACGTCGCAGCACTTCAAATGCTTTGTTTAATCTGGCATAGCTAGTACTTAAAATGGCAACAGTGTCTTTCTTCGACAGAAAATGTCTGCCGTTGCGCGGCATCAACGACGAGCTGTTTTCATGGACGGTTCTTTGAACAAATGCGTTCCGAATCTTTTCTTTGTGATGAGTGATAAATTCGCGAATCCTGTCTAAAATAGACTTTCTCCGATGGGTATCGAGATATTTTGCGATCGCGAACGCACCCTGCGCCGAAAATATCCGATTCCTCCACTCCTGATTACTATAAACAAAATGATCGTGCTCTTTTAGCTCCCACTCGTCGTCAGGATCAGAATCAAAAAAGTCAATTACTTCATATAGCTTCTCAACTGAAATCTCAAGCGCTGCGGCTAGTTCTTCCTCTTTAATCGTGAACATTGAACTTCTTGGTGCCACGCTACGCCTCCGCCGCAATGCTGCGATACATCAAATTGATCCGCTCGAACATGCGATCATTGCCCGACTCTGGATTATCGGGATGAAAGTGCTTACTGAGCTGCCGATAGGCTTGCTTGATATCTTCATCACTGGCAGTGTTAGCGTCTAACCTAAACACTTGCCAAGGTCGAAAGTATTTGAAAATATCAATGCCATTAATACAGCCGTCACCAACTTGAGTATCTTCACCAGGCAGTACGCCTACAAACTGACGATAGAGCTGTTCCCAAGATTTCTTGAGCCGTAGGTTAAGCTTATCCATGCCGTCTGTTGCCATCTTGAATGCGCCAGACTTGCGCAATGTGGCCGTATCTTTTACCTCAAAATGTTCTAGAACAGCTTTTTTAAGCTTTGTCATAGACAACGGTTTTGACTTCTTCGTTCTCTGATTTTCAAGAACAAAGATCGCAAACTCTTCTAAAATCTGAGCACTAATCCCTTCTGATCGTGCAAGGCTATTAATTTTATTAAAGATTTTTGGACTAATTGTTTTTTTGGCCATACCGAGTTGCTCTTTAGCAGAGACGTCAAGTACACCCTAATTTGTGTGCGCAGCAGTAGGGCTACGTCTAGTCTGCCCACTCGGTATCAATAGTAGAAAGCGGAGTTGTCCGACTTTAATCAAGCTTTCTAATTGCCCGCCAATCCTAAAAGATTGAATGAACTTGATACGTTTGGGGTTATTTCTAGAAGAACTTGTCCTGACAATAGAATATGAGATACGACCTAATGTATCTTCAACTCTGCTATATTGACTTCCCCTTTGCTTAATAGCCCCAAAATGAGATAACTAATGTTGATGAGTGGGCATGTTTTCTAAGCAAGCTTATTACTCACCCCTTGATTAGTCATTTCTGGATTAGTTATTTCTGAACTACTAGTCGAATTTGATCAAACTTGATTGAACGGTTTGAAGTCCCTTTATTAAATTACTTACCTAGCTCGTCATGGATGTCTCACAGTCTCAGCTACTGCTTAAACGCGTCATCAATATCAAGGCAGTGGTCACACCACTGTGGAAAGAAGAAGCCCAAAAGCAGTTGCAAAACCAGCTTAATCAGATTGATGGTCGCCTACAGCAGCTAGAAATGCAAAGCCAGCGGATCTTGGCTGAAATGCAAAAGCAGGCAGATAATCCACCACCCGATGCTGCTGTTTCTCAGCAGATTAGCAGCGTTCAGGCCAAGCTCAATCAAGACAAAAGCCAGCTACTTCAGCAGAAGAATCAGCTACTTCAGCAGCTTCAGCAGGTGCAAACCCTAGAAATAGATAAAGAAGTCAGTCAGGGTCAAATCGATAGCTTCTTCCAAGTCGGCGTTGGCGATCATCTGATTAAGAAAATGCAGGTTGAAATTTTGCTTAAAGATGGTGTGGTACAAGATATTCGCGGTGAACTGTAAGGGCGAACTATAAGACTGGCCCACAACGGGATACAATTAGGCGCTAGCAATTGCTAGCCCTTTGCTGTTGTCCACCGAAACTCCATCCATGATTCGCGAAGTCTTCATGCCTGCGCTTAGCTCCACTATGACTGAGGGAAAGATTGTCTCTTGGGCTAAGTCAGCTGGCGACAAGGTCGAAAAAGGTGAAACCGTCGTTGTCGTCGAGTCTGATAAGGCCGACATGGATGTTGAGTCTTTCTATGAAGGCTATTTAGCAGCCATCATCACAGAAGCAGGTGAAATGGCTCAGGTAAACGATGCGATCGCCTTCCTAGCCGAAACCGAAGAAGAAATCGAAGCTGCCAAACAAAAAGCCGCTAGCTTAGCTAGCGATTCCACGGCTAGCCCAGCATCAAGTTCTGCGGCTAGCCCAGTTACATCTGACCAGCCAGCATCAAGCTCTGCGGCTAGCGCCCCAGCCTCGGTCGCCGCCACTCAGAACGGCAGCTCGGCTCAGGCTCCGTCTGGTGGTCGAGTCATCGTTTCTCCCCGCGCTCGCAAGCTGGCCAAACAGCTAAAAGTCGATATTGGCACCATCAAAGGCACTGGCCCTCACGGTCGCATTGTTGCTCAAGATATTGAACTAGCGGCAGGAAAAACGCCTACGCCTACCACCACTACCACTACCGCTCCTCAGCCAGCTACTCAGTCGCCAGAAGCTACACCCGCTGTTGTGCCCGGTGCTTCTAATGCATCAGCTCCGGCAGTTTCTCCAGCCACGCCCCCAGCGGCTCCTGGTGAACTGGTCGCTTTCAATACCCTTCAGCAGGCTGTCGTTCGCAATATGGACGCTAGCCTAACGGTGCCTGTCTTCCGCGTAGGCTATACCATCACCACCAACGAACTAGACAAGCTATACAAGCAGATCAAGCCAAAGGGTGTCACCATGACGGCGCTCTTGGCCAAAGCCGTAGCGGTTACCTTGAAGAAGCATCCAGTCGTGAATGCGAGCTTTGCGCCTAATGGCATTCAGTACAGCAGCAGTATTAACATCGCGGTTGCCGTTGCGATGCCGGATGGCGGGTTGATTACGCCTGTACTGCGTGGCGCAGACCAGATGGATATCTACTCACTTTCTCGTACCTGGAAAGATTTAGTCGCCAGATCTAGATCCAAACAGCTCGCACCTGAAGAGTATAATTCTGGCACTTTCACGCTTTCTAACTTGGGTATGTTTGGCGTTGATAGCTTTGACGCTATCTTGCCACCAGGTCAAGGCTCTATCCTAGCTATCGGCGGCTCCCAGCCCAAAGTAGTCGCTACCCCTGATGGGATGATGGGTATCCGCAACCAAATGCGCGTGAATATGACCAGCGATCATCGGATTATTTACGGCGCAGATGGTGCAGCTTTCCTCAAAGACCTGTGTGACTTGATTGAAAATAACGTACAGTCTTTGACGCTATAAGTGATTCATGTGAAGGGGTTATATAAGTGGCTCAAGCTGCGCGAAATAAGTGACTCAAGCTGCGCGAAATAATTGCTGCTCGTGAGCTGACTATCTTGTCTGCTTTCCAGAACGATTGCCAGGCTCCTTGCTGCGACCCTATAAAATCTCACACAGCCCTGCGTTCAGCGATTCTAAGCTTTGCAGAGCGCGATCGCGCATTCTCTTTCACCTCTTGATCGGTTGCCACCAAAGGCTTTTTGGTAATGATCTCTAGCCGCTCATCGCCTCTGTAGGCGTACTTCACGATTCGATCTTCCAAGCTGTGGAAGCTAATAATTGCCAGTCGCCCACCTGGGTTTAGCCAGTCAGGCGCCTTTGCCAGCAGCGTTTTGAGCACGTCTAGCTCACCATTTACCGCAATCCGCAACGCCTGAAACGTCCGTGTAGCCGGGTGAATGCGTCCGTGGCGTGCCTTGGCTGGATATGCACCAGCAACTTCCCAGGCTAGTTCTGTGGTCGTGCTGAACGGCCTTTTCTCAACGATTCGCCGAGCAATTCGCCGAGATAGCCGCTCTTCGCCGTATTCGTAAATAGTGTCTGCGATCGCCTTCTCATCCCAGTGGTTGACAATCTCTTTAGCCATCAGTTCTTGCGTACTATCCATCCGCATATCTAGCGGTGCCTCTTGTCGAAAGCTAAACCCTCGCTGGGCCTGATCTAGCTGGGTAGAGCTAACACCGATATCAGCGAGGATGCCATCGAACTTGCGACCCCCCGGTTCGTAGCGTGAGAAGTTGGTGTGAATGAATGTTGTGCGATCGCGCCACACTTCTAGCCGCTTCTTCGCTGCCGATAGCGCCTGTAAATCTTGATCAAGCGCAACTAATTCAACGTTGCGTGCGGCCTTCAAGATCAGCTCGCTATGGCCACCGCCACCTACCGTAGCGTCTAGGTATCGTCCTCCATCTTCAATCTGCAGACCTGCTAGCACCTGCTCGCTCAAGACAGGAACATGAAAGAAAGGCTGAGCTGTAACATCTTCAGGCATATCAAGTGACACGTAGAATAGACACTGCCTGTATAATCAGGGCAGACTAGTGCTTTTGGACGTTGAATCTTTAAAGTAAAGGTACGACAATAAGGCCACTGACGAAATACGCATAAGGACGCCTGCTAAGCAATGGCTACGACACTGCAAACCAAGACCGAACCCATGGTTATCAACATGGGTCCTCACCATCCCTCTATGCACGGGGTGCTCCGGCTAATCGTTACGCTTGATGGCGAAAACGTTATTGACGTTGAACCTGTGATCGGCTACTTGCACCGTGGTATGGAGAAGATTGCTGAGAACCGGACAAACGTCATGTTCGTCCCCTATGTCAGCCGCTGGGACTATGCAGCAGGCATGTTCAACGAAGCTATCACCGTTAACGCGCCTGAAAAACTAGCCGATATCGAAGTACCCAAGCGCGCTAGCTACATCCGCATGATCATGCTAGAGCTAAACCGCATTGCTAACCATCTGCTTTGGCTTGGCCCCTTCATGGCCGATTGCGGCGCCACAACGCCCTTCTTCTATATCTTCCGTGAACGCGAGCTAATCTATGATCTATGGGAAGCCGCTTCTGGCGCGCGTCTAATCAACAACAACTACTTTCGCATTGGTGGCGTCGCGGCTGACTTGCCCTACGGCTGGACAGAAAAGTGCGAAGACTTTTGCGACTACTTTGATCCCAAAGTTGATGAGTACGAAAAGCTGATCACCGACAACCCTATCTTCCGTCGCCGCGTAGAAGGCGTTGGCACTATGTCACGAGAGGATGCCATCAACTGGGGCTGCTCAGGACCGATGCTGCGAGCCTCCGGAGTGAAGTGGGATTTGCGTAAGGTCGACCACTACGAGTGCTACGATGAACTCGATTGGGATGTGCAGTGGGCTACTGAGGGCGATTGCTTTGCTCGCTACATCGTGCGGATCAACGAGATGCGCGAGTCAGTAAAAATCATTCGTCAGGCCATTAAAGGCTTGCCTGGTGGTCCATTCGAAAATTTAGAAGCCAAGCGGATGGCAGGCGGTCCAAAGTCTGAATGGAACGACTTTGACTACCAGTTTGCAGGCAAGAAGATCGCTCCGACGTTCAAGATTCCTGAAGGTGAGCACTACGTCAGAGTAGAAACAGGTAAGGGCGAAGTCGGTGTCTACATCATCGGTGAAAACAATGTCTTCCCGTGGAGATGGAAGATTCGCGCTGCGGACTTCAACAACCTGCAAATTCTGCCTAACTTACTCAAAGGGGTGAAGTTAGCAGATATCATGCCAATCCTAGGCAGCATTGATATCATCATGGGTTCCGTAGATAGATAGACAGACAAATCCTACACATAGCAATGGCCGGATGCATACTCTGCGAGAAGGCAAAGCCTACGGCTGTTGCTGACCACTTAGCTCTTCATGCATTAAGGGTCTTAGCCCTAGAAAATGTGTAGAGCTAAGTGGCGAAAGCTATAGAACATCTGAAAATAAAGTAAAGAAAAAGGAGATGACACTTCAAATTTGCGTCATCTCCTTATTTTCTATGTCATCTCTATATACAGCTATCAACTACACATCATCAAATTTTGCTTTCGCCTTATCAAATGCAATCTGAAGCTCACTCCAGGCCGACTCTACGCCTACCTTTATTTCTTCCCAAGCATTTTCCGCCGAGCCTTTCATAGACTCTAGCTTAGCGGCCAACTCAGTTTGCTTGACTTGTAACTCGTCGAGCTGCGCTTGATACTTAACTTTTGCGTCGGCCTTTGCGATCTCTGCTTTAGCTTTTAGCGTTTCGACTTGAGCATCTAATGCCTTAACCCTAGCTTCAACGGCTTCTTGATAGGCCGCTTTCTCCGATTTAGCAGACATAAAAGATTACCTCTAGTAAGAATCAGATCTTAACCGTATTGTCTTTATAGAAAAAGACAAATTGCATTTGTCTTGCGCAAATTGTATTACAGAGCTATACAGATATCTGTCCAAAAAGGATTGTATTGTTCGAGCTTTATAGCTTCTATTGACATACTCAGGTTTCATCTTAGATATTCTCTATCTAAATCATTGAGAGATTTTAGATGGCAGCAGTACTCAGAGAAAGTAGAAGTATTTTAAGACACAGTAAGAACAAGACACCATTTATAAACTTTGGGCAAAAGCACAGTTGCCACTGCTAGGAACCACCATGACTGCTATTGTCTCCTCTCAATCTTCTGAGTCGATTGCTTCACTAGATATCACGCCACCATCCGAAGATGAACTGAACAAGATAGATGCTTATTGGCGGGCTTGCCACTATTTGGCAGTTGGCATGATCTATTTGCGTGATAATCCACTACTTAAGGAATCTCTCACCAAAAAGCACGTCAAGCACAGGTTATTAGGCCACTGGGGTGCTTCTCCTGCTTTGAGCTTTACCTATGTTCACTGCAATCGCCTGATTAAGAAGTACGATCTAGATATGATCTTTGTCGCCGGGCCAGGTCACGGTGCGCCAGGGGTACTAGGTCCGGTATATCTAGAAGGGACTTACTCAGAGACCTATCCAGATAAAAGTGAAGATGAAGAGGGCATGCAGCGCTTCTTTAAGCAGTTCTCTTTCCCGGGCGATATTGGTAGCCACGTGACCCCAGAGACGCCTGGATCAATCCACGAAGGTGGCGAGCTAGGCTATAGCCTCTCTCACGCCTATGGTTCAGTTTTAGATAATCCTGATTTAATCACTTGCTGTGTGGTCGGTGATGGGGAATCTGAAACAGGTCCGCTCGCAACCGCTTGGCACTCTAACAAGTTCATTAATCCAGCTCGTGACGGCGCTGTTCTACCGGTTCTGAATTTGAACGGGTACAAGATTGCGAACCCTACCATCTTCGCTAGAATCTCCCACGAGGAGCTGGAGTATATGTTCAGGGGCTATGGCTATACGCCCTATTTCGTAGAAGGCAGCGACCCAGCCCAGATGCACAGGAAGATGGCTGAAACCATGGAAGCGTGCATCATCAAGATTAAGGAAGTCCAGCGAGAAGCAAGAGTTAATGGCAATGTCAAGCGTCCGCGCTGGCCGATGATTGTATTGCGATCGCCCAAAGGATGGACAGGACCCGATCAAGTCGATGGCAAAAAGGTAGAAGATTTCTGGCGATCGCACCAAGTGCCCATGGGCGGTATGCACAGCAACGAAGACCACCTGCGAAGGCTAGAAGCCTGGATGCGTAGCTACAAGCCCGAAGAACTCTTTGACGAAAACGGCACACTTGTCCCTGAGCTAAAAGAGCTTGCGCCTAAAGGAAGCCGCCGGATGAGCGCAAATCCCCATGCCAACGGTGGCCTGCTCCGCAGAGCGCTAAAGATGCCGCGTTTCCAAGACTATGCCATCCAAATGGAACGGCACGGCGTAGAGGAATACGAGAATACGAAAGTGTTGGGCCAGCTCATGCGCGATATCTTTCGCGATAATCCTAACAACTTCCGGCTAATGGGGCCTGATGAGACAGCCTCCAATCGATTGCAAGACGTCTACGATACCACTAAGAAAGTGTGGATGGCAGAGCTATACCCAGAGGACGAAGACGGTGGCAACCTCGCCCGAGATGGCCGGGTGATGGAGATGCTGAGCGAACACACCTTACAAGGCTGGCTAGAAGGCTATCTGCTAACCGGACGGCACGGACTCTTTCATACCTACGAAGCCTTTGCCCACGTAGTCGATTCTATGTTCAACCAGCATGCCAAATGGTTGGATATCTGCAAAAATCACGTCCCCTGGCGGCAGTCGGTCTCATCGCTAAATATCTTGCTCTCTTCTCTAGTATGGCGGCAAGACCACAATGGATTTAGCCACCAAGATCCAGGCTATGTAGATCTCATTACGAACAAAAGCCCAGAGGTTGTTCGTGCCTATTTCCCACCAGATGCGAACTGCCTACTTTCAGTCGCTGATCACTGCTTTCGCAGCGTTGACTATATCAACGTCATCATCTCTGACAAGCAAAAGCATCTACAGTATCTACCGATGGATGAGGCGATTCGGCACTGTACCAAAGGTATTGGGATCTGGGACTGGGCTAGTAATGATGACTGTGGTACCGAGCCAGATGTTCCTGATGTAGTGATGGCTTGCTGTGGCGATATCCCTACCCAGGAGGCTTTAGCAGCAACTGCTATCTTACGAGAAGAGTTTCCCTCCTTGAAAGTGCGTTTTATCAACGTGGTTGATTTGTTTAAGCTGATGTCAGAGGGCGAACATCCTCATGGGCTATCAAACAGAGACTTTGACTCTCTGTTTACCCCAGACAAGCCAGTCATCTTCAACTTTCACGGTTATCCCTGGCTGATTCACAAACTGGTGTATCGTCGCTCTAATCAAGATCGCATTCATGTACGGGGCTACAAGGAAGAAGGCAATATTAATACGCCTTTGGAGCTAGCCATTAATAACCAAATTGATAGGTTTGGCCTCGTGATTGATGTAATTGACAGAGTACCGTCTCTAGGATCGGCAGCGGGCCATGTAAAAGAGCGCATGAAGAACAAAATCATTGAATGTTTAAGCTACGCGCATGAGCATGGTACAGACCCAGAAGAGCTGGTGAACTGGAAGTGGCCCTATTAGGTGTAGGTCCGCTTTGTTTAGGGAATTTCTCATCTAGCGAGGCCAACACCTAACTATGCTGAGAAAGACCTATTCACCAGTAGCAGGATTTTCTTCTCAATGAGCCTACATCTCTATTTTCTGCGCCATGGAGAAACCACTCATAGTCAAACGGGTGGTTTCTGCGGCTTCTTAGACCCGGAGCTAACAGCGCCTGGAAAGCAGATGGCACAGGCATTTGCAGATGCATACAAGCAGCAGCCTTGGGAGGCAATTTTCTGCAGCCCCATGAAGCGCACGATAGCGACCGCCAAACCGCTGTGTGACGCCCTAGGGATAGAGCCGAAATTAAGGGAGGGTCTTAAAGAGATCAACTATGGCAAGTGGGAAGATAGTACGCAAGCAGAAGTTTGTAAACAATACGCTGAAGACTACATACGCTGGCAAAGAGAACCTGCATGGAATCCACCAACGGAGGGCGAGACTACAATTCAAATTGCCAGTAGAGCTTCTTTAGTCATTGCTGAGATAGAGGAGAAGTACACAAATGGAAATGTCTTAGTGGTTTCTCATAAGGCAACTATTCGAATCATCCTATGCAATCTGCTAGGAATCGACCTAGGGCGGTATCGAGATCGCATTGATATGCCAGTTGCTACCGTCAGCGTTGTCAAATTTGGCACTCACGGTCCGATGTTGCAAAGGCTCGGCGATCGCAATCATTTGCCCAAGCAGTTGCGCGATCGCGAAGGCACTTGATCTTATTTACTAGGCGCTGCTATGAAGATATTTGTTCTAAATGCCGGTTCTAGTAGTCAAAAGAGCGCCCTTTATGAGATTCCAAACGAGACGCTGCCTGGCCACCCGTCTGAACCACTATGGGAAGGCCAACTAGACTGGACAAAAGAGAACTCAGCGCAGCTGGTTGTCAAATCTCATACTGGAGAAAAGCACTCAGAAACGATAGAAAGATCATCTCGAAAAGAAAGCATTCTACATCTGCTAGGTCTGCTTCATCACGGACCAACCAAAGTAATTTCAGAACTTTTGGATATTGACGTAGTTGGACACCGCGTTGTACACGGCGGAGCCGACTATCAGTCTAGCGTCACAGTTACTCCTACTGTTAAACAAACTATCCACCGGCTAATTTCCCTCGCGCCTAACCATAATCCGGCAAATCTAGAGGGTATTGAGCTGATGGAACAGCTACTGCCAGATATTCCTCAAGTTGCGGTTTTCGATACGGCTTTTCATAGCCAAATGCCCTCAGTGGCTAGTATCTATCCTGGTCCATACGACTGGGTAGAACAAGGCATTCGTCGCTATGGATTTCACGGCATTAGCCATCAATACTGTACTCAAAAAGCTAGCCAAATTCTAGAACAAGCGTTGAGCAGCCTAAGACTGATTACCTGCCATCTTGGTAATGGTGGCTCACTTGCAGCGGTTAAAAATGGAAAGAGTATTGATACGACTATGGGATTCACACCCCTAGATGGCCTGATGATGGGTACCCGATCAGGCGCTGTTGATCCAGGTATTCTAATTCACTTGATGCGTCAGGGCATGAGTGTCGATGAGCTTGATCAGCTGTTGAACAAAGCGTCAGGCTTGCTAGGCGTTTCGGGTGTATCGCATGATCTACGGGCAGTGCAGGCAGAAATCCAACAGAACAATAAAAGAGCCCAGCTAGCAAAAGATCTTTACTTGTATCGGCTAAAAGCTTGTATAGGATCAATGATTATGGCCTTGGGCGGCGTGGACGTGATCGCATTTACCGGCGGAATCGGAGAGAATGCAGCCTGGTTGAGGCTATCAGTGTGCGAGTCAATGGAATTCTTGGGCTTGCAGATAGATAATGAAAAGAACAACAGTTTACCCACTGATATAGATATCGCAACCTGTGAGTCTAAAGTCAGGGTGCTCGTAATTCATACTCAAGAAGATTGGGCAATTGCTCAAGAATGCTGGCAGCTTGTCAAAGGCGAAAGGCCAAAAGGCAGATAGGACCGGATAAAAACAAAGTTGAGGATTTTGATTCGCTCATCTTCATCCAAACCGTTGATGCCAACCTGTAGCCATAGTGACGGAGCAGTCCTTCGTCGTGTCTAAAGGCTTTACTAGACGAATTCTGTGAGCTGGTAGCAACGGTTGTAGTCGGCCATGAGAAGCCGTCACACTTCGATTCGGCTAACCGTTCAGAGATCCGGCTCGTGTAGCGTCTTTGCCTTGTTACGAGAGCGGAAACTCAGCTCGTGACTAGAGTCTCTAGAACATTGATATCAACCCAGTTTGAGCTTGCAATCTGCTTCAGCTCATTGGTAGAGGATATGATGGGTGAGTACTTAATTCTCTGTCTTTGCATCAAAGGGCAACTTACCGATGTAGCGTTTTGGGCTGATAGACAGCTATAGCTATGACAGACAAACAGAAACCACTTAATGGAGAAAAGGCATCCGTAGCCAACAGGGTGTCTTCATCTGAAGCGTTCTCCGACTCTGATAAAGGTACTACGCAAAAGCAGCGTCCGTGGGGGTCCGCTAGTGTTTTAGAAGAAGGAACACGCTACAAAATAAAGCGCGTTGAAGTAAAGCCTGGTCACCGGCTTAGCCTACAAACCCATCAGCACCGCAATGAACACTGGATTGTCGTATCAGGGACAGCCAAAGTCATTTGTGGTAGTCACGAATCTTTCCTAGCCACAAACCAGTCGACTTACATTCCTGCCTGCACAACGCATCGGCTTGAGAATCCCGGCACTATTCCCCTGGTTCTCATAGAAGTTCAAAGTGGAGAGTATCTTGGCGAAGACGATATTGTGCGGCTTCAGAGCGATTATGACGAGGATGACTTTTCTAAGAAAGGAATGGCTGCGTCGATGTAGTTTAGTAGGTGAATTACACTTTTCTCTACGAGGCACCACCGACAGGGTCCTACTACACGGACCAACATGCCCAACTTAGGTGTATTGCATCGCTCGCACAACTCCTACAGTAAAAAGCCTAGACTAGCCGTACCCTTCATTAGGGCAATTAGCAACCTCTAGGCTTCCGTGTTGTGAGGAGAAAAGGATGCCCAGCGAATGAAGCTTGGAACCCTCAGTAGAGTATGAAAGCAGGCATCCAAGCCGAATAAGCTGAAGCACTGAACCTAGGATGGACAGTTCAGTGCTTCAACGAAGGACGCTCGCTAGCGGAGATTGTTTCACCGAGCGCGAGCGTTGGATGCTATCGAAGTGTGCTCTTGGTACGGGCATCTAGACTGGCTAGTCTAGATGCCTGAACGTTGTCTACCGCTTTAGTTTGGTTGTCGAGGTGGTCCAAACGGCTTGCTTGGATGTTGCTGATAGCTTTGGTTTGGTTGTTCAAGAACTCAAGCCGGCTAGCCTGCACGTTCTCTACTGCCTTAGTTTGGTTCTCTAGGAACTCAAGGCGAGTGGCTTGAACGTTCTCTACCGCTTTGGTCTGGTTATTAAGGTGCTCCAACCGAACTTTCTGTATATCGTTAACAGTTTTAGTTTGGTTATTGAGGTGCTCTAACCGGACCTTTTGTATATCGTCAACGGACTTAGTTTGTGTATCAAGAAATTCTAAGCGACGTTGTTGGATAGAGGAAGAAGGGAAGGTCTCAGCGGCGTTAGCAACAGGCGTAAACGTCAGTGTAGTAGCAGCGAGAGCGAGAGCGGAAAAGAGAATGTTTTTCATGAGTTGGCTCCTGGGGAATCAATGTGTTTGCTTCATTGATTTAAGAATGCCACGGGTGCAAAGCCGTCAGCTGAGGACGCCTTAAGGGATAACTGAGCGTTGGTGAAAAGGATACGATGAGAGGACCCAGCGAATCCTCAGGGTCCTCTCATATGCATTTCGTGAGTATGAGCCACGGCATTTGGTACGCTTGCTCAATTGCTTGACTAGCCCACCGAGGCCAAACCCCGATCCTGTTCCTCGTGCGGACTGCAAAACAAATAAGGCGATTACTGAAGCTCAGACAACTGCACCAGACTGGGTTGGCCAGTTCGTATGCGATCGCGCCAGGAAGTCATAGCTAGTTAACGTCAGTCTCCAATGGTAGAGCACCAGGAAAGTAGTAAGCAATGAGCTCTTATGGAATCTTCTCATGCACCCAGAACTTCTCCTATCTCTATGCGGCTACCGTTAGCAAAATCCCGGCCAGCTAGGGCCTTTTTCCCAACAGGCTTCACTTCCAATAGCAACAGAGGACCTGAGCCAGTTTGTACGACTGGGCCATAGTTTTTGAGGATAGAAATAACCGTTCCAGGCGCCGCATTCTCCTTAATCGCATTAGATTCATATAAAGAATGAATCCTCGATAGCTCAGCCGGAAATTGGCTCTGATAGGCAGACCCAAGAGGAAGTGTTGTCATCACTTTGAGATCATTCTCTCGAAACTGGGTAGTGCAGTTGGGATAGAAACCTCGCACTTTATCGTGGATTGCTTTGGCGCTAGCTGACCAGTCTAGAAGATAATCTTCTTTCTTAATCAAGGGTGCATAGGTAGCGCGGCCACCGTCTTGCGCCGTTGGGCGAATGAGCTGCTGATTGAGCTTTTGCAGTGTAGACACTAGTAAATCAGCGCTGAGCTCGGACAGCTTTTGTGCAAGCTGCCAAGCATTGTCAGTCAATTCGATGGGAAGCGTTTCTTTAAGCAGCATTGGCCCTGTGTCCATACCTGCGTCCATGAGCATCGTAGTGACGCCCGTTTCTATCTCGCCGTTGTGCAAACACCACTGAATCGGCGCAGCTCCCCGGTATGCCGGCAGGATCGAACCATGTGCATTGATACAGCCTAGACTCGGCATATCCAAAATCTCTTGAGACAGGATTTGACCGTAGGCAATCACTACAAAAGCGTCTGCGTTCAAGGCATTAAGCCGCGCTAACGTCTCAGTATCCTTCTTGATCCGACCAGGTTGCCAGATAGGACACTCTGCTCTTAGCGCCGCCGCTTTGACTGGAGAAGGCGAGACCTTTCCACCTCGGCCTCTGCGTTTGTCGGGCTGAGTGACGATAGCCACCACTTCAAAATCCGAATGATTCAACAGGCGAGTCAAACTAGGTACGGCAAACTGAGGGGTACCGAAAAAGACAATTCTCATGCGGGATTTTCCTTGATCGGATCTCTATCGCTTTTGAAGTGTTACTTTGAACACTTATTCTAGACACTATTATTCTTCAATCTGACCGCTCGTGCTAGCACTCAACCGATGTATCGTTCATAGCAAGTAGGTCCAGCCTTAACCACTGCCGATAATCAACCGGCATATACAGCAATCGCTAACGACGGATAGTTGAAAGAGCCTATATCTATCTACAGGCTAGCCTCTCCTAGAGGCGCTTCAAAAGAGGCTGCTTCAAAGAAGACTACCTTAATTACCGTTGCATAGGCGCTCAATTGTAATAGTTCCATCCCCACCATGGACTAACTTCTACAACGCCCCGCTCAGTAAAAACAACTCGGTAGTCGACAGACTGGGTATCTTCTAGCCCAGATTCTACCAGTGCTGGTAATGGCGTTTCGTCTACAGACGCTCTAGACTCTGAGTCTCCCGGCTGATAGCCCAAGATCTTCCCATCATTGGCCACTCGAACTCGGTAGCTGATGGCTTCACCAAACCTAGGCTGCTGGCGATTCTCAACTATGGTATCTTTCAATCGAGCATTCATAGCCCTGACTTCGGCAAAGGACTGAGTCGCTGAAGGCGGCGTATTATCAAAGGTTGTGGGTTCGGCAACTAAGGCCCCATCAGCAGCTGGCTCTGTTTCAGGGGTGAGCTCAGATTCGACAGCAAGCTCAGGCTCAGAAGAAGTGTCGTTTGAAATATCAGGTTCGCTAGCATTAGGTTCGCTAGTCTCTGGTACCGTTTCGACGCTAGAAACTGCTTGAGAGTCATCTGGCGTCTCGCCTGGAGGTTGGGCTAAGGTCTCCTCTGGGGTTGCTGCACCTTCGCTATCTATGCCGTCGACAGTAGCGACTTCCGCTGCTTGCTCCTCACGGCGAGCATCAAGAGCAGGATCCCTTACCTCAGGAACTGATAGCAATCCTATAGCCATCGTTGCTGCGGCCAAACCGCCAATACCTAAAATGGCCGGAAGCGCGCGATCGCTCAACGGTTCCTCAGTGCGGACGAACCGACGATCCAAAGGAAGTAGGGCAGGCTCTAGCTCAGGCAGTGTTTGCGTATCACTAAAAAATTGATCTACAGCTTCAGTTAAATCAAACAGCTGCACAGACGACAGCTTGATATCAATTGCTCTACCATCGCCGCTATCGCCTAAGTCAGCAACTTCGGGCTGTACCACTAAATGATGATAGGGCCCGTCACCAGGATTAATGTGTACTAGCAAAGGCTCACCCTCTGTCACCTGCGGATGAGCATAGCCACTAAGCACCTCTTGTCCATACTGGCTAACCGCACGTACTAGCGCCGCAAAAAAGCTATATCCGCCATTGAGCGGACGGCTGAGGCCACTAATCCGACATTCCGCATTCACAAGTAAAGACATCACCTCTTCATTACCTGGCGTTGGGTCGATACTCAAGCCATCTAGAATAAGGCTACAGTTAGGCAGTTGATACTGACGCTGGATCGTCATGATATTTCTCCATCAAACAAACTAAGCCAGAGTCGGTTGGCACCGTCTGTTCCCGTACAGAACAACAGCTTAGTTAGCAGTTCAATCGCTAGTTCATTAAGACTTTCATCCGTACTATAAGCAATTACGCTAGCGCGGTTCTCATTCATCCGTGCCCTAAAATGTGACCGAAAGCGGGCTAGATAGTTAGCCAATCGAAAATGATGCTCGAATGATAAGTCTTGGTCGGTTAGCTGCTGATAGCCTAATAGCAGCTGACGAATCAGCACAGTTAGACGTTTCGCCAGAAAGCAGATGATCAGCACTAATGCCTTCCCTTCTTCTAAGGACATCGGCTGTCGCTGACTAAACCGGCGCAGCGGATTACTACTACGTAGCAGCCAAAGATGCACTCGCCCTCGAATAACCTCTTCTAGTCCTAACTCCTTGGATGAGGCCAGCATCGCCTCAGAACCACCAAGGTCTAAAGCTTCTATTGCTAGCAATAGAAAGTCAATCTGGGTTTTAGCACGCCTAGCACATTCGCTAGGAATGCCAGGGGGAAGACTTAGCTGATCAATTAGCTTAGGACGCTGTTCTGGGGTGGCGGTAGGACTCTGCACTTGCATACGATGACGACTATTCACTCAGAGGTTTTATCAAAGCACATCTACGAAAACTTAAGACACTAATCTAGTAAAGACTGCGTGTTCTAGTAAGAGAAATCTATTAGGATCTGGTGAGTTGAAGATATATTTGAGATCAAAAGAATAATGGGCTAGCTACAGAACATGACAGCAAAAGATTAGCCCTCACTAAAAAACTTCTCGCTGAAGGCCACAAACTACTCTACTACCCACTCAATATTTTGCTAACTACTCTAGCGCTAAGGCTTCTAAAGAAGTTGCCCTAAATGGGACAGCTATACAACAATTATTCTTGGTTCGACCATAGCTGTGATCGCCAGTCATTGATTGCCAGTCATTAGATTGCCAGTCACTGATAGATACGTTCCGATTCGAGTAGCAGCGCTTCAGGCGGTAGCAGGTATTACTCTACCCTAGCCGATTCAATCAGCCAGCGATCGCCCTCCCGAACCAAGTCATAGTTGACTGTCACTAGTTCATCTGTGTAAGAGAAGCGATCGCTTATTGTCCCGTCACTATAGACGGTAGCTGATTCGACCACCCTAGCAGTCACATTCAGGGGCTCTGCCTCTGAAGGATTTTCTGGTTCTACAGACAAAATCTCAAGATCATCGTGGTCGTAATCTATATACCAGTTTTCTGATGTTGAAGCTTCCACATCCCCTTGCGTACCCCTTAACGCCTCTCCTGTTAGGACATCCTCTAGATCACTAGTATCTTTATTCTCGGCATAGGCTGCTCGTTTGGCATCTAGCCAGGCTGAAATGGTGGCTTCAGCGATACTAGCGGCATCACCGGAAGCATTAGGCAGCGCACCTGACTCATCTACTTCAATCACCGGTTCATTGATGCCGATATCTAAAGGCTGACTCGTCAGCGCTGGCTCACTATCTCTACCAGTAAAGAAACTCACAACCCGGGACAAAATAAATAGGAAAGTGCCCAAGCACAGCGCCCCTGCCAAGACAAGCAGAGCAACTCGATCCCACTTTGGAGTAGCACGACGACTACGGCGATCACGCAAGGTAGTCAGATCATTAGGTTCACCACCTCTAGAACCGTCTGAACCTAGTTGAGCAGGTGAGTGCTTCGAAATTTTATCCGTGATGCTAGCCGTGCCTGCAAACCCAGTTGAGCCCAACTGACCTGCCAGCATAGACTGATCTTGGTTGGTCTGTGTGTATGGTGATGACGGCGTGCCAGATAGTGTTTGATCAGTCATGGCAGACTTTCTAGGGCTTAGCGTGGATGCTTCACTAGTTCCTATCGGCTTGGCCTGAGCGCTAAGTGCTGCCTGTTGATTACTCCGCTCGTTGTCTAAAGGTAGACTTTCTAAGTACGACTGCACAGCATTGTCAGAAAAGTAGTTCTTTAGCGTTGCACTCTCTTGATCCAAATCGCGAAAGAACGGAAATACCTCCTGCTGCAGCCAATTCTCGGCATATAGACAAAGCCCCGGTAGTAAATCTGGTGCCCCCTGAGAATGCTCGCGGATGAAAGCTAGCGGCTCATACTCTTGAGAAAGTTCAAGCGCATGACTAGCTTCTTCCGTTTGACCTAGGAGTAGCGCACAAACCGCTTGTTCTAGATGGACATCCTGACGACCGCTTAGTCGTAGCAACATTTGCTTCGCTCGTCGGATTAGCGCCGGTTGGTGCTGAGCAAAGCCTCTAGCTAAAAGCGCGTATACAGCTAAATACGTACCAACTGCCGACGGTCTTTGGGCTTCTGCTTCGAAGATCTCCTGCTGTTCAAATGCTGTTAGGTAGCCGCGCAACTGCTGTATGAATCGAAGGAAATCGTCGACACCTAAGCCCGAAAGGTCGTCATCCGTACCATCAATACCACCACGGTCTTGCAGCATGCTACGCAGCAAGGTAATCCCCGATCTTCTAGGCTGCTTCTGTTCTAGCGGTCGGGCGATCAGCTCCAGCGTCCGATAGGGCCTAAGTTTATATAGATCTGATTGAATCTCAGCGCGCAAGACTGGGAACAGCTCTTCTTTCAAAAGCAATTCACGGCCTGTTCCTAGCGACTCATCGGCATATTCGTAGTTGTTTTGCTGCCATTCCTCACGGCCCAGCTCTAGACAGGCAACTGCCAGTGTTAAAACAATATCTGGAAACTCTGGCTGATTTTTTAACTGCTGCCCTTCTAGAGTACTAGGATCACGCTTCAGATATGGACGTCCTAGTAGCAGTACCAGTTCATATTCGCCAAGCTCTAGCAAAATTAACAGCGCACCGACGAGCAAATGTTCGTCAATCTCGATGGTCGGAACACTGACGTCAGGATCTAACGCGCCCTTGATCGGATCACTCACCCCCTTAGAAACGGCTAGAAATTCTCGATCATATTCAGCGCGCCGCATGTTGTCACCTAACACATCGTAGGCAATATCAATTAGCTGACGGCGAGCGTTAATAGCTAGATCCGAATATTCACGTCTGGGTTCTTGAAGTATGCGATCACGGTGCGACTGATTGAGCTGCTCAGCCGTGGCCTGAATGGGCAGTCCCAAAATTCGATAGTAATCTAGCGGAATTCGCACTTTTGTATCCCTAGCCATGGCGTCAATCTTGTCACTCAAATCAATCCGTCATCAATTGCCTTAGAAGCCGCTGCCTTAGAAACTATTGCGGTGAAACAACTAAGCCTATCTACCTCAAGCAATTTGAAGATAGAATGCTATGCATACACTACCGCTACATCAGTCATTCTATTGTTTGCTGCTACCCTTCCGTTTGCAACTGAGTAGGCGTCTTTGAGCGTCACAGTACATTTTCCCCCAGAAACTAGATGGAAAGCGGAATCTCTGAAGTTCGAAGCGGCTAGATACCCTTAGTACGCTTAAACTTGGTAGTACGCCTAAACTGCTAGTGCACTCAAACTGCTAGTTAGATGCATAGTATTTGTTAGCCTACGTTCAGACCGACTAACTTAGGCTATCACTTAGATTGATTTCTGTATTTGCGTAAGAAGCAAGTATGATAAAACCCATAATTGTAACAAGACTGTTAAGTACCTAGCACAGTCCACGGATATTCACATGCAGGTATCCGCAAACTGACGATTTTGTCAGGGCTGGTTGCTAGGTCCTACCGTTCAGACTACGGACATAACCTATGGTTCAGGAAAGACCACTGCCAACATTTACAGCGACAACTCCTCAGATCACGCGGGAGCAAGGGCTACTTGTCTATGAAGACATGCTGTTAGGTCGCTATTTTGAAGACAAGTGCGCTGAGCTGTATCAGCGAGGCAAAGTCAAAGGCTTTGTCCATCTCTACAACGGGCAAGAGGCAGTGGCCTCCGGCGTCATTAAGGTCATGCGTTCTGATGACTATGTATGCAGTACCTACCGAGACCATGTTCACTCACTGAGCGCAGGAGTCCCGGCTAGAGAGGTTATGGCCGAGCTGTTTGGAAAAGAAACAGGCTGTAGTAAGGGCCGAGGCGGTTCTATGCATATGTTTTCCAAAGAGCACAACGTACTCGGTGGTTTTGCTTTTATCGGTGAAGGCATTCCGGTGGCGCTAGGTGCAGCGTTTCAGAGCCGCTATCGTAAAGAGGCAATGGGTGATGCTAGCGCCGACCAGGTGACAGCCGCGTTCTTTGGTGATGGCACAACTAACAATGGTCAATTCTTTGAGTGTTTGAACATGGCAGCATTATGGAAGCTGCCAATTATCTTTGTCGTAGAGAATAATAAGTGGGCAATTGGCATGGCTCACGAAAGAGCTTCTAGCCAGACTGAAATTTACAAAAAGGCTAGCGTATTTGGCATGCCTGGGTATGAGGTCGATGGTATGGATGTGCTAGCGGTTCGGGCCGCGGCCAAAACTGCGATCGATCGAGCTAGAGCAGGGGAAGGACCTACGCTGCTAGAGTGCTTAACCTATCGCTATCGTGGCCATTCAGTTGCCGATCCAGATGAGCTACGAGATCCCGATGAGAAAAAGTTTTGGCGCGATCGCGATCCAATTAAGCGCTTCGAGGCCTATCTGCTAGAGCAATCCCTCGTTAGCGAAGCCGAACTCAAAGCCGTGCGCGACAAAATCACCGATGTCGTTGAAGATAGCTTGACTTTCGCCGAAGAGAGCCCCAATCCTAGCCCCGACGATCTATACAAATACATTTTCGCCGAAGACTAGCGTCTAGAGCTTCATTATTCATCGTTTCATATCGTTCATCATTTCAATTTAATGGCCCAAACCTTTCTATTCGATGCCCTTCGCGAAGCTATCGACGAAGAAATGTCCCGCGACCAGACCGTCATGGTTATGGGTGAAGACGTCGGTCAATACGGCGGCTCTTACAAAGTCACCAAAGATCTCTACGAGAAGTATGGTGAGCTGCGTGTGCTTGATACCCCCATCGCTGAAAATAGTTTTACAGGAATGGGGATTGGCGCGGCGATGACTGGCCTTAGGCCGATTATTGAAGGCATGAACATGGGCTTTTTACTCCTAGCCTTCAACCAAATCTCTAATAACGCAGGCATGCTGCGCTACACCTCTGGCGGCAACTTCAAAATCCCTGTCGTCATCCGGGGTCCTGGTGGTGTCGGCTCCCAGCTCGGCGCAGAACACTCCCAGCGCCTAGAAGCCTATTTTCAGGCTGTTCCTGGACTCAAGATTGTGGCCTGTTCCACCCCCCGCAATGCCAAAGGGCTACTCAAAGCAGCAATTCGCGATGATAACCCGGTGCTGTTCTTCGAGCACGTGCTGCTGTACTTCAACAAAGAAGATCTGCCGGACGATGAGTACATCTTGCCCTTAGACAAGGCAGAGACTGTGCGAACCGGCAAAGACGTCACTATCTTGACCTACTCGCGGATGCGCTATCAGGTCATGCAAGCGGTAGAAGCATTAGAGAAGAAGGGCTATGACCCAGAAGTGATCGATCTAATCTCGCTTAAGCCAATTGACTACACTACGATTGGCGCTTCGATTAGAAAAACGCATCGCGTTGTCATTGTCGAAGAATGTATGCGCACAGGTGGCATCGGCGCAGAGATTATCGCCTCAATTAATGATCGGTTCTTTGATGAGCTAGACGGACCCGTTATCCGGCTGTCTTCGCAAGATATTCCAACCCCTTATAACAAAGGATTAGAAGATCTGACTATTGTCCAGCCCGCTCAAATTGAAGAAGCCGTCGAAAAGATTATGCTAGGACGCCTGTAGTTATAAACATGGTTGGCCGTATGTAGGCTCGCTCAGATCAGGCCCTATCACGTCAAAAATCTTCAACCTTTCTGCCTCGATCGCCACGATTGAGGCATTTTGGTATTAGGATACTTAACTGCACCAGGCCATGATGGCTTTATTAAACCGATGGATTCTATGGGTAAGCAACGCTTAATTTTAGCTTCGCTATTGGGGCTGGTGATTGCGGCCATTGTACTCATTGTGCAAGTGCCTACTCAGCTAGGCTTAGACTTGCGCGGTGGCACCCAGCTAACGATGCAGGTCAGCCCAACAGAAGAGATACCCAGTGTCGGTGAGTCCGAGCTAGCCGCGGTACAAAGAGTGATTGAAAATCGGGTCAATGGCTTAGGGGTATCAGAGGCGGTTGTGCAAAGTGTAGGGCAAGATCAGCTCTCGATTCAGCTGCCAGGAGTGAGTGACCCTGAACAAGCGGAGCGGGTGCTAGGCGGAACCGCACAGCTAGAATTTCGCAACCAAAAGCCAGGGACAGAAGGCGCCTTGGCTGAGTTACAAAGGATTGCTCAGCAGCAGTTGGCTCAGCAGCAGCTATTGCTAGATGGGGATGGGGATGAAGCAGCGATCGCTGCCAACCAAGCTGCTATCACCGAGACGCAAGCAGATATCTTGAATCTATTTGAAGAATCTCAGCTCACAGGCGACAAGTTAAGTGATGCGATCGCTGGTACCAACGGTGCAGGTGCTTGGCAAGTAGACATCACCTTCGACTCAGAAGGAGCCGATCTCTTTGCTGAGCTGACTCGTAATATTGCTGGAACGGGCCGCGGCCTCGGTATTTTTCTAGACAACCAGCTAATCAGCGCCCCTAGAGTTGATGTGCAATACGCACAAACCGGCATTGCCGGTGGCAGAGCCACTATTTCTGGCAACTTTGATGTAGAGGCCGCCCGCGATTTGGAAATTCAGCTACGCGGCGGCTCTTTGCCATTGCCTGTTGAGATCGTTGAAAACCGTACGGTTGGCGCAACGCTAGGTAGAGATAGTGTGGAGCGCAGTTTGTATGCCGCCTTATTGGGACTAGCGCTAGTCCTCGTCTTTATGGCTGTGTACTATCGCTTACCCGGCATTCTAGCCGATATAGCTTTGGTTGTTTACGCCATTTTGACCTTCGCAGCCTACAACCTGCTAGGCGTGACGCTGACGCTACCAGGCATCGCTGGCTTTATTCTCAGTATTGGCATGGCGGTTGATGCTAACGTGCTGATTTTTGAGCGTACCCGCGAAGAAATGCGCGCTGGCAAGACACTTTATCGATCAGTTGAATCCGGTTTCTACAGAGCCTTTTCCAGCATTCTAGATAGTAATGTGACTACCCTGATTGCTTGCGGAGCGCTGTTTTTCTTAGGCACTGGCTTAGTCAGGGGCTTTGCACTCACCTTAGCTATCGGTGTACTCGTCAGTATGTTTACGGCTGTTAGCTGTAGCCGCACACTGCTCTTTTTCGCAATTGGCTTTCCTCAGTTTCGTAAGCCTGGTCTGTTTTGTCCTGGTATCGAAACGCTGCCTAAAGTTACCTCTTCAGCGACTCAATAGATTGCTAGAGACAGATTGCTAGAGACGAACAAATCGCCAAACAAATCGTCAGAGATGAACTATTCCTTCTAACGCAACGCTGCTTTGAATCTATGAAACTAAACGTCATCAAGCAAAAGACCCTTTGGTGGTCTATCTCTAGCATTCTGATTTTAGTTGGCATCGCATCGATGGCTTTCTCGTGGCAGCAATACGGCGCACCCATTAAGCCTAGTCTGGATTTTGTCGGTGGCACTCGTCTACAGCTATCTCGCGACTGCACAGTGGCCAATAACTGCACAGATCCCATTGATATCTCCGAGGTTCGCCAAGTCTTAAATAGTCAAGACTTGACCGGTAGCAGCATTCAGCTATCAGGCGAAGATCAGCAATCAATTGTGGTGCGAACTCGCAACTTAGATGTCGATCAGCGTGATCGCTTGCAATCTGCCCTCAGTGATACGATTGGGACTATCGATCCTGCCTTGACTAAGAATGACACCGTGGGTCCGGTTCTAGGCAAGCAGCTACTGACATCAGGGTTACTATCACTGCTGGTAGCGTTTGCGTTGATTGCAGCCTACTTAAGTCTACGGTTCAAGTTTGACTACGCCATCCTAGCGATTGTGGCGCTACTGCACGATATCCTCATTACCCTAGGACTCTTTTCGATTCTCAGCCTAGTGACGGGCTACGAGGCTGACAGCCTATTTATTGTAGCCCTGCTAACAATCGTAGGCTTCTCAGTGAACGATACCGTCGTTATCTATGATCGCATCCGCGAAACCCTTCAGCGAACACCTGAGCGCTCGATTAATCAAATCGTCGAAGAGGCGGTCAACAGTACGCTAGGCCGATCGATCAACACAACTCTAACAACGGTCTTGACACTGCTGAGTATCGTCATATTTGGTGGCGATACGCTTAAGTTCTTTGCTTTGGCGCTCATTACAGGATTCTTAGCGGGTGCATATTCCAGCATTTTCGTTGCCAGTACGCTGCTAGCCTGGTGGCGCAGTCGCTCTGAAGCGGATAGCGTTGATGATGACGGGTTCGAAGAACCGGTTGATACAGCCCCAACCTCGCCATAGCTAAGCCATATCGCTTTAGTATGCTTTAGTGCGTGGCCTTAGGCAGGTTAGAACATGAAGCTGTAGACACTATCAATATGAACACTTCTAGAACCATCGCTGATGAAATCCTTTGAAGACCGTTAATTTCTAGTGAACTTCTCATGTAAGTATCTGCCATGGAAGAGGCGCCCAAAGATCGCGGGGTGAGCAATAGCAGTCAGTTGAATCGGACAAAAGAACTAGAAGCCTTGCGCCGGGCGATGATGCGAACCTGGTGGCGAATCTGTCTATTTCTATGGCTGACGGTGGGTCTGGGCTGTCTATGGTGGGTGCGAGATGACCTAATCGAAATTAGTGAGTATTTTACCTGGGCAGCCGTTCGTTCGATTTTTCTATACAGCCGCCTGGCAGGAATAGGGATTGCCCTGTGCGTTGGGGTGACGTTTGCGCTGCTTGTCAGTGAGAGTCGTCAGATTTTGTGGGGACTTTCAGCAGATGAGCGATCGCGTCTTGGCGCCCAGCTAGATAGAATCCACGAACAGGGCAAGTCCCATCCGCAATGGCAATTAATTCACCCAGCAAAAGATTCACCCAGTAAAAGAACGAGAGATTAGGGAGTAGACGTGACACTGCTTATGCGGTTGTCAGCAGCTTTTGTGACAGCAGCAGCGATGCCGCCTCGATACCTATCAAAGTACATCCGAAGTACACCATCCGAAGTGGTCTGTATATCCCAAGCAGCCATTCCCTAAGTGCAAACTCATGATCTCAAACTCATGATTTTTGAGTCCACATAAGGTTAAAGAAACGTTAACCAGTCCGTATTTGTCACTAGTGGCAATATATACAGGTCTAATAGCGTTGATGTCACAAACGCGCAATCATACGGATGACAAAGGGGAGCACAGATGGTCTTGACGAGCAAACGCTTGCAGAGTTTTTATCAACGAGTGGGGAAATGCTGTACCTGGTTGCTGTTGCCACTGCTAATAACGGCCTGTGGTGGAGAGAGTGAATCCGATCTAGCCACCTCTGCTGAGGATGGCACGCCTCAAGAAGGCGGCAGCCTGGTATGGGCCAGATACGGTGATGCCGATTCTCTCGATCCGCAGCGCACCACAACAACGTTATCTTGGCAAGTCTTCGACCAGATCTACGATACATTGTTAGCTTTTGATGACAATGGAGAAGTGGTTCCTAACTTAGCTAAAGAGTGGACAGTGAGTGAAGACGGCTTAGAGGCCACATTTGTTTTAAATGAAGGCATCACCTGCCACGACGGGACGCCCTTTGATGCCAACGACGTAAAATACACTGCCGAAAGAGCCATCAGTGAAGACAATCCTAGTGTGACAAAAGGCGCTTGGGGACCCATTTCCTCAGTAAAAGCGGTGGACTCTCAAACCGTTAGATTCAGCTTCTCAGAACCCTTTGGCGCGTTTGTCTCTTTTATGGCTGACCCTTTCTCTAGCCAAATTTGTGACAGTGCCGAGGAGCTAGGCGACGACTTTGGCGTCAGCGCTGCTGTGGGGACGGGTCCTTGGAAGCTAGTAAATTGGACAAAAGGCGATGAGATTGTTCTAGAGAAAAACGCCGACTATCAAAACTTTGGTCGCCCGATTGAGAATGAGGGTGCCCCTTACCTCGATCAGCTCATTGTCAAACAAATTCCCGAGCCGCAGACTCGTTTAGCGGGCTTACAAACCGGTGAGATACAGGTGATCGCAGAGCCCCCCTTAGAAGAGCTAGAGGCGATTGAAGCCGACGACAACCTGAATAACTACATTGCCGAAAAAACCGGACAAAACGTATTTTTTGAATTCACCACCTCGCGTCCACCTTTTGACGATATTCGCGCTCGCCAAGCCGTTGCCTATGCCATCGATCCTGATGGGGCTATCGACATTGTATTTGGCGATGTGGTGAAGCGAGAGAAATGTACTGTCGCTAGGGGCGTGCTAGGTAACGATCAAGATTTTTGCGCCGAGCATGGCTACAGTCACGATCCCGAAAGAGCAAAAGAACTCTTGGCAGAGCTGGGCTATGGGCCCGATAATCCGCTAACGGTCACGATGATGACCTGGGTGGGTGGCAACCGCGAAAGGATGGTGCAAGTCTTTCAGAACCAGCTCAAGCAAGTGGGCATAGAAACCGAAATTGAGACAATGGACATCGGCACGCTTAATGCTCGTGTTAAGCAAGAAAATGAAACTGACAGCGGCCAAGGTACCTTTGACATGATGGGCTGGGCCTGGTACGACCCAGACATTTTGCATCAGCTATGGCACTCGCCCGGTGCCTACAGCGGCTATCAAAGTGCAGAGCTAGATACACTGCTAAACGAAACTCGAACAACAGTGGATTCAGACGCGCGGCTAGCAGCGGTGCAGGAAGCTCAACAGTATCTGCTAGAAAACGCGGTGCATGTGCCGCTATACACCCCCGGTTGGCTGTGGATCTATACGACTCGTTCAGAGGTAGATGGCTTCAAGATTGGACCGTTTGACCGACCTTTATTTAACGATGTGAAGCTGACCTCCTAATGTCTCCATCTCGATGACTCAATACATCTTCAAGCGAATCTTAGGCGGCCTGTTCACTATTTGGGTAACCACGGTGGCAGTCACCCTATTGATTCATCTAGTGCCAGGCGACCCGGTGCAAATTATGTTTGCTCAGTCGCAGTCGACAACGCCTGAGCAGCTAGAGCAAATTCGTCAGCAGCTTGGGTTAGATCGGCCCATTTATGAACAGTATTTTCTTTATCTGGGTCGAATTCTACGGGGGGATTTTGGCACGACGATTCGAGGCAATCAGCCGGTTCTAGAGCTGCTGCTGGTGCGATTGCCAAATACGCTACTGCTGGCAGCGAGCAGTTTGCTAGTGACGATGATAGTGGGGGTGAGCGCTGGCTTTTTTGCCGCTTACAAGCGAGATACCTGGATTGATACAGGGCTGATGACTGGCGCTATTTTAGGGATTTCGATCCCAAGCTTTTGGCTAGGGCTAATGCTGATGTATGTGTTTTCTATCCGGTTGGGCTGGCTGCCAGTATCGGGTACGGATCTAAAGAATTTAATTTTGCCTGCCCTGACGCTAGGACTGGCCAATGCGGCGGCAGTCTCTCGGCTCACCCGTTCGTCGATGATAGATGTGTTTTCTCAAGATTTTATGCGGACGGCGCGGGCCAAGGGACTAGCTGAAACCGTGGTGCTATCACGTCATGCCTTTCGCAATGGCATGATCAACGTGGTCAATATGCTGGGATTGCAGTTTACCTACATGATGGGCGGGGCGATTGTGGTCGAAAATGTTTTTGCCTGGAACGGCATTGGGCGTTTGGCAATTCAGTCAATTTTCCAGCGGGACTACCCTACAATTCAAGGGTTTATCTTGATCTTTGCGACTGTTGTGGTGACTGTTTCAATTTTGTTGGATATTCTCTATGCCTGGATCGATCCAAGAATTAAATACTCCTAGAAGTCAATACTTCTGAAATTAAACACCGCTAGCTTGTGCAAACATGACCCAAAACCTGGCCCAAGCAGAAAGTACAGATATTTTGGAGCCGCGATCGCGCAGAACTCGCCGTTTCTTTAAAGATCTTCTTCGCACGCCAAGTGCAAAGCTAGGGGCAGCTATCTGCTCATTACTAGTGCTAACGGCTTTATTTGCACCCCTGATTGCCCCATACGATCCGATTAATATGGGCGCGGGTCAGGCGTTGACACCGCCTAACTCGACTCACTGGTTTGGCACAGATGAGCTAGGCCGAGATTTGTTTAGCCGCATTGTCTACGGTTCGCGACTGACGCTACAGGTAGGGGCGATCGCGGTGGGTATCTCGATGACCGCAGGTGTCCTGATTGGCCTGGTGGCCGGCTATGCAGGAGGATGGATTGAGGCAATTTTAATGCGGACGGTCGATGTGCTGTTCTCTTTTACTGAGACGCTAATTGCCCTAGCTGCCGTTGCTGTACTCGGCCCTAGCCTCACCAACGCCATGATCGCAGTTGGCATTAGCTCAATCCCTTTTTACGCTCGCATCACCTATGGAGCCGTACTAGTTGAGAAAAACAAAGAGTATTTCAAAGCGGCTCAGGCAGTCGGCGCGAGACACCAGCGGCTAATTTTTAGGCATATTTTGCCGAACATCTTGTCGCCAATTATTGTGGTGGCGACGCTGGGCGTTTCGATTGCGGTACTCTCTGCCTCGGCGCTGTCTTTCTTAGGATTAGGCGCACAGCCACCTTCGCCAGAGTGGGGCGCAACCCTAGCGGCAGGCCGCGACTACTTTAAACGAGCCCCCTGGATTACGACCTTTCCAGGACTGGCGATCGCGATTACCGTCCTTGGATTCAATCTCTTAGGCGATGGCCTTCGCGAAGCGCTAGACCCTCAGCAGCGCCGATGATTCTAAAGGTCGATACTCTAAACTACTGCCATGGCCCTACTCACCGTTCGTAACCTTAGCACTCAGTTTCATACGGCGGCGGGTAGCGTTAGCGCCGTCAATGGCGTCAGCTTTCAAGTAGAGTCAGGCGAGACTGTCGGTATTGTCGGCGAATCCGGCTCTGGCAAAAGCGTCACGGTTCTTTCCTTAACCCAGCTACTGCCTAATCCGCCAGGCAAAGTGAGCGCGGGTGAAGCTATATTCGATCAGCGAGATTTGCTAAAGCTTTCTGACGATGAGATGCGAAAGATTCGGGGCAATCGTATCGCCATGATCTTTCAAGATCCGATGACTTCATTGAATCCTGTTTTGACCATAGAGCGTCAGATGACGGAGGCTTTGCAGCTTCATTTAAAGATGAGAGCAGGGGAAGCTCGCGATCGCGCCATCCATTTGCTAGAGCGCGTTGGCATTCCCAGTGCGGCTCAGCGGATTAAGAACCATCCTCATCAGTTCTCAGGCGGAATGC
This sequence comes from Synechococcus sp. PCC 7335, assembly GCF_000155595.1. Lineage (NCBI taxonomy): Bacteria > Bacillati > Cyanobacteriota > Cyanophyceae > Synechococcales > Synechococcaceae > Synechococcus > Synechococcus sp. PCC 7335. The sequence goes on from NZ_DS989904.1 coordinate 4,636,251, forward strand.
GTCAGCGCGTCATGATTGCCATGGGGCTAGCGTGCGATCCTCAGCTATTGATTGCCGACGAGCCGACCACCGCGCTTGATGTCACTATTCAGGCGCAGATCGTTGAGCTAGTTAAAGAGCTGCGCCAAAAGAACAATATGGCAATTATTTGGATCACGCACGATCTATCGCTGCTAGCAGGCATCGCCGATCGAATTCTCGTGATGTATGCCGGACAAATAGTTGAATCTGCGCCGCTACACCCGCTCTATGAAAATCCTCGCCATCCCTACACGTTGGGACTATTGCAAAGTTTGCCACGCTTAGATGAAGCTCGTCGCACTCGTCTAAACCCTGTCAAGGGTCTACCGCCTGATCTGTTGAACTATCCGACAGGCTGTCCATTTGCACCTCGCTGTCCGTTTGTCGTAGAGCAGTGCTACGAAGAAGATCCGCCCTTAACAGCAGTGGGAGAAGCACACGAGGCAGCTTGCTGGGTGCAGCCTCGCGGAGATGAAGTTCTAGCAGCGTTTCGGCAGGCTGAAAATTCTGATCGGTGAGCGCACAGCCTTTCGGTTAAGTAGCTACTAATAATCTTGAATTCGTCTGAAGTCTAGGATTAGTCCGCTTCAATTGTTTTTCTAGGCTGATAACGCTGAGCGATTTGGAGCAACGACCGTAAAGCTTCATTGACAGATTCATCAGTTGGAAAAGCATGGGCAACATCAGGGGCTAATCGAACTAAATTCGTCCCTGCTTGATATCTTTCGACATACTTTCCTCTGACACCTGTCTCCATTTTAGAGAAGTCATATTCAGGACGCAGTTCGTCTTCTAGCTCATTAGTTACTTTCTTCATAAAATTTCCTTTCCTGGCGAGTAGCTTCTCGGGCGCTGATGATACGAGTGTAGTTTCCTCGGTCAGTATGTGAGACGACCAGTAACTGGTTCAGCTCAGACATTCCAATAATAATGTATCGGCTCTCACCTATGGAATGGTCAGGATCAGGAAACGTCATTGACAAAGCGTCATTAAATACAGTCGTTGCTGATTGGAAAGAAACACCGTGCTTTCTTTGATTAATAACAGCTTTCTCTGGATTCCATTCGAATTCCATGCAGCAGATCTCATTATCTACAATTTCAGCAGTGTAGAGGATAAAATTCCTCAATCGATAGGCTATTGTGTCCTGAGTGCTCTAGCTTGCGGGACTAGATCGCCGTAGATATGCTGAAATCTGTACAGTGAGTTATGTCTCAGGCCCTTATTCTCGTTAAAGATCTCAAGGTTCATTTTCCGGTAAGAAAAGGGCTACCTTGGCAGCGTCGGACCGAATGGGTCAAGGCGGTAGATGGGCTTAGCTTTAGCATTCAATCGGGTGAGACGTTGGGTTTGGTGGGCGAGTCGGGCTGTGGCAAAAGTACGACCGGACGAGCCATTTTGCAGTTGGAGCAGCCTACCGCTGGCAAAGTTTATTTTGAAGATACTGAGCTAACAACTTTAAAGAGCGAGTCTCTTCGACAACAGCGACAGAAAATGCAGATGATCTTCCAAGATCCTTATGCGTCGCTAAATCCTCGGATGACGGTGGGATCTATTGTCAAAGAGCCGATGACAGTACATGCGCTAGCACGGGGGCAGGAGAAACGCGATCGCGTGCATCACATCCTAGAGACTGTTGGCCTTAGCCCCCAGCACTACCACCGCTATCCACACGAATTTTCCGGCGGCCAGCGGCAGCGGGTTGTCATTGCCAGAGCCCTAGCCGCCGACCCTGACTTCATCGTCGGGGACGAGCCGATTGCTGCGCTCGACGTCTCTATTCAGGCTCAGGTAGTCAATCTGCTGCAGTCTCTTCAACAAGAGTTGGGATTAACCTACCTATTTATTGCCCACGATCTTAGCGTGGTGCGCCACATTGCCGATCGGGTTGCGGTCATGTACTTAGGCAAGCTGATGGAGCTAGCTGACCGTGTTAGCATTTATGAAGAGCCGCTCCATCCCTACACGCAGGCGCTGCTTTCAGCTGTACCGATTCCCGATCCGAGGCTAGAGGCTAAAAGAGAGAGAATCATTTTGCAAGGAGATGTTCCTAGTCCCATGCACCCGCCCAAGGGATGCTGCTTTCACACTCGCTGCCCTTTTGTGATGCCGGAGTGTCGCCAAGACCCGGAGCCTCCCTTTAGAGAAGTTGAAGCAGGGCATTACGTCGCCTGTCATCTAGTTGAATAGACCGACTAAGCCGCGGATTCAACGCGCCATCCTAGAGCGTGTGCTCGCTCTTTGGCAATTTTAGGAATGTCAGCCGCGATCAAGCGATCATGAAGAATCTGAACGCTAAGCAGATGATTGATGATGGCATCGAGCTGTACCTGTTCGGCAATCGGTGTCTCAGGCTGGTGATAGCGCTCAAATAGGGAAGACACAGCAGCATTATTGAGTAAGCCTGTGGCGGCAACTGCCCTTTTAGAAAGGTATTGCTCACTTAGCCCTAGCATCGCTTTTTGTTTAGCCGGATCGGTGTGAGCAGGCGGGGCCATGAAGGCAAATTTCTGCCGGTTGTACAGCGTTTCGGGCAGCAGCGCTTTCATAGTTTCGCGCAGAATATATTTATCTTTTTGATCGCGAAACCTAAGCGTAGGGGAAACGGTGACGGCAAATTCTACCAGCGGATGATCGAGAAAGGCCGGTCTAGCTTCCAATGAGTTGGCCATATCGACGCGATCGCCAGCCCAACCTAGTACCTGTGACTCGAACTGAGTCTTGATCCATACGTACTGCGCTTTGTCTAGAGGATGACGACCCGCAAGCTGCCGTGGATCTAGCGTCTGGGCGATCGCTGCGCCAGGAGAATAGTCGCCTAACGCCTGCTGCCGCTCCGGTGATAACAAAGACATTGCTCGGGGTGCTGACGATAGCCAGGACTGCAAACAGCTTGGAGTAAAGCCAACACGCTCGGTCAGGGCCGGATCGTCCAATCGCTTTTGCGCTAGCAGATTGCCTTTGAATAGGCGATTACTCTCTTGTAGCCACGTCTCTAATTCGGCCCGCTCGGCTGGCGTCGCCGCTTCCATGCCGTGCAAAATCATATCTAACCGAAGCTGAGGATAGCCCGCGAACAGTTCGTCCGAGCCTTCCCCAGTCACCACAACTTTGTAGCCCGCCTGCTGCACGTGCTCACTCATCAACAGCTTAGCGACGGTAAAGGTGTTGTAGATGCTGCGCTCGGTATGCCAGATTGTTCTCGCAAAATGGTCGTACAGGTCGCTGCCTTGCACCCTGAGGATGTCTTGATCCGCACCAACCGCTGCAGCCATCTCTTGGGCGATCGCTGTCTCATCGTAATCACCATCGTCAAATCCGATCGTGAATGCCTTCACCGGAGACTGCTGACAAGCTGCTGCCACGCCCAAAATAGAACAAGAATCAATGCCGCCTGACAGGTAGCAGGCAACCGGCACATCCGCCTCTAGCCGCAGTTGAATGGCTTCAACAAAGTGATGGCGAAGTTGTTCTATGGTCTCTTGCTCGCTGCGATCAGGACGCTCGCCTCGCTGTGGAAAGTCCACATCCCAGTAGGTATGGACGCGAACCTGTAGCCGCCCTGCTTGGCGTTCGCATATCACCATTTGCCCAGGCTGCACAGCATAGACACCCTCAAAGCAGGTGGTTCCGGGCACCATCGTCTGTATGAGCTGGTGATAGAGTCCTTGATCTGAGAAAACTCGGTGGACGCCAGGATGGGCAAAAAGAACTTTAATTTCTGAGCCAAAAACCAGCCCTTCAGACGTCATCGTCCAGTACAGCGGCTTGACGCCAAAGCGATCGCGTACCAAAGTCAGCCTTTCTGCCTGCTTTTCATACATTGCAAAGGCAAACTCTCCACGCAAGTGCGGCATTGTCTCGGCAAGGCCGAAGCGTTTGGTTAGGTGCAGCAGCAGCTCAGTATCGCTTTTGGTGGTGAAGCGATCGCCTCTAGAAGTCAAGTCAGCTCGCAGCCGTTTGTAGTCATAAAACTCACCGTTATGGGCAATCATGTACTGCTCGTCATCCGTCCAAAAAGGTTGGCGTCCCCGGTTTGGATTGAGATCAATAATCGATAGACGAGCGTGAGAGAAGCCAACACCGCTATCAGGTAAGACTTTTTGGCCAAATCCATCTGGACCGCGATGATATTGAATAGCCGCCATCGCTACCAGCCAGTCTGGGTTGATAGGTCGGGTGCTCTCGTGATGCATAATGCCAGCGATGCCGCACATAAAAAAATCGTTGGAATACCTATATCGACTACCCTATGTGGCCGTCCCTAGGTTAATAAAGGCCCTATGGAATGAATTCAAAGCGGCTTGAAGCTGATAAGTCTTTTCCTTTCAGGTGAATATTGAAGGTTGCCAATGCCTAGCAATGCTCTCATGGGCAGATCTGCCCGCAACCGACAAAGCTGGCAATGAGTAGCTAACACCCATGCTATCGGTGACAAGTGCTCCAAAGCGTGACCTACGCAACAGTTGCACTTAGCAGGTGACTGCTAATCTTTGTTAAGTTTCATCTTCAAAAAGAATTTAAGAATTCCATGACTTTTTCGATTGTGGCTTGGGATATAGAGACTGGGATGACAGGCGTGGCCGTGGCCACCAAACATCTAGCGGTAGGGGCGCTGGTGCCTTATGTAGAAGCCGGGGTCGGCGCGATCGCGACCCAAGCCGAAACCAATCCACTTTTGGGTATTCATGGACTCGAAATGCTCAAGGGTCATGGTCACTCGCATGTCGCCTCTCCTGAAGAAACGCTACAGCGCTTGCTTTTTGACGATCCTGGCCGTGAGCAGCGGCAGCTTCATATGGTAGACCGCTACGGGCAAACGGCGGCTTGGACGGGGAAAGACTGCGTAGGCTGGGCAGGACACTTAACCTTCGCTAATTTTTCTGTGGCCGGTAATATGCTGGTGAATGAAGCGACCGTCCAAGCGATGGCTGATGCCTATGCGCGGTTTGAGACCAGAGATTTTTGCGATCGCCTACTGCTGGCTCTAGAAGCAGGTGACGCTGCTGGCGGTGATAAACGAGGGCGGCAGTCAGCAGCGCTGCGGGTCATGCATACCGACAGCTATCCCTACCTAGATCTAAGAGTCGATCATCACGCTCAGCCCATCGAGCAACTGCGTGAAACCTTTGATGAATCTCGCAAAGACTACTATCAATCTTTTCGTCTGGCCATGCCTTCCAATCGCCACCAGGCACTTTCCCTCCCTCGCAGCGAACAGCGAGCTGTTTGAGGAAATTACTAGAAGGAAATTACTAAAATTTATCTGAAGCGGCTGCCTGGTCAATCAATAGAGTCGTTTGAGGTAGTTTTCGCAAGATAGTCGCAGGACATTTAGGGGAAATAGCATCGGTTAATAATCGCTGTACAATCGCTGCTTTCCCTTCACCAAAGGCTAGACAAAGGCGATTTTGGATCGCACTAATCGCACTTAGCGTTAGCGTAAAGGCATAGGTTGGAACGGCTTCTATCGTTTCGAAGGCCGTAGAGTTTGCCTGCTGGTGTCGGTTCTTTTCATCCAAACGCACCAATTTGACCCAGCGTGGATCGTTAAAGTTGGCGACCGCAGGATCGTTGAAGGCTAGATGACCGTTGTTGCCAATCCCGAGAAAGCAAAGATCAATCGAGCGTGATCGCAATTTCTGTTCGTATTCGTCACAGACAGATATCGGCAGCCAACCTTCTCCTGCGATCGCATGAAACGCCTGCATTGCTACCTGGCTAGTCAAATACGTTTGCAGATAGCACCGAAAGCTGGCAGGGTGCTCTGCGGCAATACCCAGATATTCATCAAGATGAAAGCCCGTAATCTTCGACCAGTCAAGATCCGCTTGGTGAGTTAAATAGTGCAGACACTGCTTTTGCGATCGCCCTGTGGCAAAAACGGTGATCGCCTGCTGCCTGCTATCAATCGCCGCCTGAAGGATCTTAGTGGCTTTATCACTAGCAGCTCGTGCGACCGCTTCAGCCGATGAATAGACTTCTACACTTAGCGCATCGACCTGAAACGTGTGCACAGGTACAGGATTAGAACATTTCGACATAGAAATAGTCAATCGAGATCAAACTTGTTGAACATTAAAGTTAAAAATTTGGGCGATTCCGGTTCGTCGGCTTTATCAGGGTTCATGATCGGTATGTTGAGCGATCTCTTAAAAATCTGATCTCCTAACAGCTCTACTGTAAAGACTCACCGCAAAAATCCCCTGTGAATTCACCTCGCCCCAACCTTTCTAAAGCACCTAGTCGTTCTTATGCATGGCTATGGTGGCTAATCGGCTTTCTGCTGCTGACTATTGCGAGTGCCGCTACGCTCATCCATTTACTCACAGAATATTGGTGGTTTAGTGCCATTGGATATGATGATGTGTTTCAGCTGCGCTTAGGTTGGAGCTTACTTTGCGCAGCGATCGCCTTTGCGGCCTACGTGATCGTGCTAGGTACGAATTTTTGGCTAGCCCTTTGGCTAACCCGCGATCGCCCCTTCTACGCGCCTAAGAACAGCGATTGGACGCCACTCATTCCTAACCTGATCACCTATGGTGGTATCACCTTTATCATCATTCTTTCTCTAGGCGCAGCGCAGCGGGGCGCTCAAGCTTGGGAGACTCTACTCAAATTTTTGAGGCCAACCGCTTTTAATGTTGTCGATCCAATCTATCAGCAGGATGTTGGTTTCTATATTTTTAGAATACCCGTCTATCAAGGACTGCAGCAGCAGGGGCTAGAGCTATTAGTCTGGACTTTGATTATTGTGCTAGCGGTCTACGCACTGCGAGGAGAGATTCGGCTAGAACGTGGTTGGAAATACCTGCTAACCGGTCCTGTAAAAACTCACCTGTGTGCGATTTTGAGTGCGATCGCCCTAGCCTTAGCCTTAGGATACTGGCTCGCGCGCTATGACCTACTTTATTCTGCTAACGGCGTTGTCTTCGGGGCAGGCTACACAGATGTCAATGCTCGTCTTAGCGCCTATACTGTGATGGGATTTGTCACATTGGTAATGGCAGGGCTTTTTATCGTTTCCCTATGGCGCTCCGGTTTTTCTTTACCGCTAACTAGCGTCGGCATCTACCTTACTGTTCTTATTGTCGTTGGCGGCATCTATCCAACGCTACAGCAAACTCTCACTGTCGAACCCAACGAGCTTGATAAAGAAAAGCCCTTCATCGCCCACAATCTCGACTTCACTCGCCAAGCCTACGGTCTAACTAATGTGCAAAGAGAAGACTTTGCCGTAGAGGATGATCTAGCTGCGCCCGCGCTCGAGCAAAACACCGCTACCTTGGACAATATCAGGCTTTGGGGCTATCAAACGCTACTGAGCACCTATCAGGAGCTGCAAAGCCTTCGGCTTTATTATCGCTTTCACGATGTGGACATTGATCGCTACACCCTCAACGGTGACTATCGTCAAGTGATGCTATCTGCTCGCGAGCTAGACTACGAGGCTGTGCCTGAAAAGGCGCAAAACTGGGTAAATAAAAGGCTCAAATACACTCATGGCTATGGCGTTGCGATGAGCCCAGTCAATCAGGTAACGATCGAAGGCTTACCCGATTTTTTCGTCAAAAATATTCCGCCTGAAACGTCTGTCGATCTCACTATCAACCAGCCGCGGATCTACTACGGCGAGGAGACCGACCATCATATCTTCACTGGCACCAGCACAGAAGAGTTTGACTATCCGCTGGGTAATGACAACGCCACTAATCTCTACGATGGCGCAGGGGGCGTTGGTATGGGCTCGATGTTCAGACGACTCATCTATGCCTTTGAGATCGGTTCACTCAAACCGCTGATTTCTAACTATTTCACTGCCGATTCTAAAATTCACTATCACCGTAATATCAGGGAACGAGCCCAGCAGATTGTGCCTTTTCTACAGCTAGATAGCGATCCTTATCTAGCCTTAGTTGACGGTCGGTTTCAGTGGATTCTAGATGGGTATACGACCAGCGATCGCTACCCTTATTCCGAACCGCTCGCGCTATCATCGAACGCTAGCGAGTTCCTAGCTAACACCGATCAATTGCAAGATGTTGCCCGCAATGGGACAAACTACATTCGCGACGCTGCTAAAGTCGTCATTGATGCCTACGATGGCACGCTTACCGTCTACGCTATCGATGAAACCGACCCCATCTTAGCCACTTACCAAAAAATCTTTCCGTCTTTGTTTACCCCACTAGGCGAAGCTTCAGAAGATCTGCGCACCCACTTTCGCTATCCGCTTAATCTCTTTCAGATCCAGTCGCAGATGTACCGCGCCTATCATATGGAAGATACCGAAGTTTTCTACAACCAGGAAGATCTCTGGCAGCTACCTCAACAGATTGGGAACAACAACAATTCTGAGCAGATGCAGCCCTACTACGTGATTATGCGGCTGCCTAACATTGAAGGCGAAGAGTTCCTTCAAATTCTCCCTTTTACCCCATCTCGTAAGGACAACATGGTTGCCTGGATGGCAGCTCGCTGTGACGGCAATAATTATGGACAACTAGTCCTCTACAAATTTCCTAAACAGGTTCTTGTCTATGGTCCCCAGCAAATAGAAGCTCGCATCGATCAAAATCCCGATATCTCAGAGCAGCTTACCCTTTGGAATCAGCAAGGCTCTAGCGTGATTCGGGGCAATTTACTCGTCATCCCGGTTGATCAATCCTTGCTCTACTTTGAACCTGTCTATCTACAAGCTGATGCAGGTGCACTTCCAGAGCTGAAGCGAGTTATCGTTGCATTCAAGAACACCATTATTATGCGCCAGACGCTGCCAGAGGCTCTAGAGGCTATCTTTGGCACACAGTCCGCTGCGGTAGACTCTGCTGACGATCCTGGTCTAGCCACCTCTACAACGCCAGCACCTGCAACGCTCGAAACGATCCCTGCTTCTCAACGCGAGCAAGTTCAAGCCGCTATCGAAGCGTATGAACAAGGACAAGTAGCCCTGCAAAACGGCGACTGGGCTACCTATGGTGAAACGCAAAAGCGTTTAGGTGCGCTATTGCAAGAGCTTGATAGTGAGGCAAGCAGAGAACCGTAGACTTCAAAGAACCCTGTTAACTTGGAGAAATGCGTCCTTGCGTAGGTTGCTATATATTTAGCGTGGTATTGCTACTTGTGTATTCCTCCTCTAGTCGAGAGGAATCGTGCCCCAGCGCTCGGTTACCTTGGATAGGTTTAGGTGCTTAACAATGGCAAAAGTATTACTAGTCCCAACCCTAACAGAAAAAATAGAATCAACTTCTGAATTCTATTCCCAGGCTCTTTTTGGACCTGCAACAAGTCGTAGGCCAAGATAGTCATCGGAGCTGCGATCGCCGGTCCGATGACCAGAGATAGTATCCAGTGCCCAGACACGAACGCAATCAATAAGCCAGGAACCAACAGTAATAGCCAGGCAGCGATTGTTCTAACGTAGAACTCTTGGGTCTTAGAAGTTTTCTTGTTACTGTCTATCTTCTTAGGTGCATCAGAAGTCATAAGAATACGTCTATAGGTTTTGAGAAGATAAATCTTCTATGTTGCTGTCTGTCCCCTCGTCAATTTCGTCTAGATAAGTGATTTCTAGAGAAGGTTCCAGATCTGAAGGCGGCTCAATCTCTAAAGAGGGTTCCATATCCGAAGGCGGCTCAATTTCTAAAGAAGGTTCCGCATCTGAAGGTGGTTCAATCTCCAAAGAAGGTTCCATGTCTGAAGGCGGTTCAATCTCTAGAGAGGGTTTCGTATCTGAACCCGTATCTAAAGGAGACTCAATTTCTAGAAAGAATTCCACATCTGAAGACGGTTCAATCTCTAGAGAAGGTTCCGTGTCTAAAGGAGACTCAATTTCTGCTGTTGTGGGCTGATCGAGGGTGTCATCAGACTGCTGGTGGCCCCTCAGGATAGACGCATCAAGAATAAGTAGGGTATGGCGATCGCCGCTCACTTCACAGTTACTAATATGAGAAATATTCCGTAGCGCTTTGGATAGTCTTTTTTCTGGGGGTAGCGGGTTGAGCTCATGGTTAGAAATTTCTACTAGATCGGGAGGCTCATGTACCGCGATTCCCCTAAGGGTTTCGTCCGTATCGCGCAGGACTATTAGGAACGGTGGATTCTGAGTAGCAGCGCCTGTAGGGTTGTTCAGATAGGTATCTGAATCCTGTTTGTCTATGTCATCACTAACTCTATTATCTATGTCCTCTTGATCAAGAGCTTCGAGACTAAGCAATTCTGACAAGTTCAAGATCTCGATACTGTACTGTGCTAGCTGGACTAACCCCATGCTGACTAAACCTCCCTGGCTAGGTGGCGGGGTAGCAACTACTTTTAAAACTTTTTCGCTGGGCAGGGCAAATGAATAGTCTTCTACTTTGAAAGTAATGTACTTGCAGATCTCATCAGCGTCATCGTCATCTGCCAAGAAGGCTGAAGGGTTAGGAATTGTCTGGTTTAAGACAGAGGTCATAAGGATTCTCCTACGGCAGTGGTCGAGGAATTTCTGTGTGATATCAGATCTTTAGATTTTTGGCTCCTAGAGGTTGAGTTGTCGATTACTTCAGCAACAGTCTGTAGGAGCTGAGGCGCCAAGTAGGGCTTGGTTAGATAGTCCGTTGCCCCAAGTGCCTGAGTGAGTTGCCGATGTTTAGTACCCTTACGAGATGTCAGCATGATAGTGGGAATAGCGGCAATAGCTGGGTTTTGCTGACGAGCTTTTAGGAACTCAAATCCATTCATTCCAGGCATTTCAATATCACATAAAATTGCAGCAATATTAGGATGACGTTCGAGCTGTTTGAGTGCTTCTGCACCGTCTCTAGCCTGAATCACTTGATAATTAGCCTTCAGTAGTGCTTCTTTTAAAGTGTTGCGAACTGTAATCGAATCGTCCACCGTCAGAATCAGCTTTCCAACCAGAATTGGCTCGTTCTGAGCAAAGTTCGTGTGAGCAGGTGCTTCGCTTTGGAATGTGCTAATACTATCTTTGTCCTTGTTATCTAACTCGAACTTAGCGCTACTTCCATAGCCCTCATTAGAGCCACCTGCGAAATAGCGGTCGACAACAGTCTTGGCCAGCATGCCTCCATCGAGTACTAGCGTCTGCTGCCCGTCGGGTAATATGCTGCTGCCATACACATAGTCCGGTGGCAGTATCGTCTTTTCTAGGGCGGTGATAACTAACTCTTGTTCACCTAAAAGTTGACCAACCTCTAGTCCAATCAACGTATCTTTGTGGCGCAGCAAAACGATTGGAGTAAAAGACATATTCTCAATAGTTTGACCCATTTCCCTGATCTCCATAAGGCGGTGTCTAGCTAGAGGCGTGGTGTAGTGCAGCACATCGATAAGAGAATGAATAGGGATTAGATGTTCCTCTTTGCCAGCCTGCCAGATTAGAGTCTTGCCTCCTTCCCAAACTCGCATCTGATCTGAGCTAGGAGTGAGAATATGCTCAACCGCGTCAAAAATCAGCGCATACGTTAGACCTTTCTCGCGGCAGAGCAAGAGCTTTGCGATGGTCGAACTCGATGGAATGTGAAGACTAAAACAGGTACCTGAGCCGGGTTTATTATCGACGGTGATCCAACCCTGGAGCGATCGCACCTGAGCCTGTACCGCATCTAGTCCGACACCACGTCCTGAAAGATCATCAACCTCGCTGGCGGTAGAAAATCCCGCTTCGAACAACAAATCTATTGTTTGCTCCGGGGTGAGTGTAGCCGCTGCTGCTGTTGTAATAATCTGAGTATCTATAGCCTTTTGGCGAATCTTCTCTAGATTCAACCCCTGTCCGTCATCTCTGACGTTAATCACCAAATGGCGGCCCTCTTGCAGAGCTTCAATGGTGATCTTACCAATAGCAGGTTTGTTATTCTGTTGCCTGCGTTCAGCCGATTCAATACCATGATCGAAGGCGTTGCGAAACAGATGCAGCAAAGGATCGTAGAGCTTATCAGAAATCACTTTATCTACCAGCACATCGCCGCCGATGATGTCTAAATCAACTTGTTTGTTGTACTGACCTTTCAAACGTTCTAACGCGGATGGAAAGCGCCGGAAGATTTTTCCTAGTGGCAGCATTCTAGTTCCTACGAGGACTTCTCGGGTACCCGCTAATAACTGCTTTTGCCTCGTTAGCTCCTGCCCCGAGCGCGAAACGAAAAGCTCGATAGCTTCAACAATTTCTGACTGTTGAAGCATTTCTTCTAAGAAAGATTGTGAAAGTAGCTGTATATCGCTGTATTGATCTAGTTCTATAGAATCAAAGTGACTAAGATAGCTTTCTGAAAACTGGCTAGTGTTTGGGCTCACAGACTGAGTCGAAGGCTGGCTTAAAGGCTGCGTTTGAAATTGATTGATAGGCTTGTTCAAATGCTCTCGCTGATCGGCAATCCGTTCTAGAAGCGTTTTAATCAAAGCCGTTAGCTGATCGTTGTACAGCGCTTGTCGGTTATGGTGAGTGAGTAGTTCACCTACAAATTGACTAAGCTGATCGAGATCTTTGATTGTCGTACGAATAGTCGCATTTTGGCTCGAGGCAGCCATGCTAGGCGTTGCCAGGGCAGTCTCGACTGCAGTCGGCCTTTTTGATTCCTCGGGTGAGGACATCGCTGAAAGATTTTCATGCTCCTTAGAATCTGAAGGAGCAATATCTCTATCTTCTAGGTCAGCGCTATCTTCTGGTTCATCGTCAAACTCATCATCGAATTCATCAAAGAACTCACAACCATCATCCTCATCACTATCAGGAATGCTATCAACGAGGGTGCTATCGATAGAAATATCTGGTAACGCTTCTATCTTTTCATCCTCTAACTTGAGCACAGAACTAGAACTTTGACTAGCTGCTTGATCAGGCGCTTCAATGACTTGTGTTGTAGTCGATTCTTGTGAAAAAAGCGTTCTTCGAACGGTTTGGGTGAGCGCTGCCCAGACCGTATGGAATAAGGTTGAATTCTCCTGCTGGGTTGTGTTGTTGGATTTGCGATCTAGCTGTGTATCTGTCGGGGAGAGTGACTGCTCAAAGCTATCACTCATCTGTCCACAGAACGCCAGCAAAGCGTCTGAAGGTTGACCACCCTGTTCGCGATCGCCTGCGATTACCGCGCTATGAGCTGCTTGATAGTTGGCCAAAGCAACCGGTGCGATCTCTAATACACGATCAGGGCTTTTCTCTAGCGCGCTTAGTGTAGCCGTAGCAATATCACCGAATCCGGGCAGATTCAAGGACTCTGAAAGACCTAGAAAAACCTCGGCCTGGGTCCCTAAAAGTTCTAAAAGCTCATCTGCATCTGGCTCTTCTAAAGCTTCTTCTAACGTTTGTAGCCGCTGTGCTACCCCGACTTCAAATATGGACTGGGTCATGTCGAACCCCAGCTCACTTGAAGTTGGCAAATGGCCCCCCTGACCAAAGCGATCGCCTAAAATATCTTGAAATTTAGTGACGACCACCGCCATCCGATCAAGAATATCGGCCTCATCAACCTGAGCACCTGATAGCCGCGCTGACATCAGCAGCTTTAAGCAATCGTAGCCTCGAAAGATCAACCCTTCCATCTCAACACTGATCACGGTGTCCGGATAGCATAATGCTTTGAAGACATCTTCTAAAGAATGGGTTGTCTTCTTAATAGCATCGAGTCCAACACTAGCTGCAGCACCTTTGAGCGTATGAGAGGCACGCATCAGATTGTGAACTTTTTGAACGCTGAATTCTTCTCTAATATTTTGCAGCTCAGTATCTATTGTTTCTAGAAGTTCAGTGGCTTCTTGCAAAAAGTACTGATAGGTTTGATCAGAAGCCGAGATATCTGTAGTCATGAGATGGCCTAAACCTAAAGAGCTGGCAGTTGAAAGGAGCGTTGAAAGAAACGCAGGTCTGAGTCAAGTGGGTTATTAGAAGCTTTAGCGTTGTCCACACCATTAGGAACCCATTATCCCTAATGGTGCTAGTCAAGGTCTTATTCGACTTTGAATTTACCAGCGTTAGATTGCAGCGTGGCGGCTGTCTCTAATACCTGCTGGATAGACTGAGCCAAGTCGGTAGAGCTTTCGGAAGTTTGTTCAGCAATCTTTGTAGCATCACTCATCGTTTGGGTAACGTGCTTAAATTCGTCAGCTTGCTTATGTGTTGTTTGAGTGATATCTCCAATCAGCTGACTGATTTGACTAGTCGCTTCAACAATTGCGGTAAGGTTCTGCCGGGCGTCGGTCACCATATCAGTACCTTGAGCAACCTGTTGAATGCCTGTTTCCATTGCGGTAGAAACTTCTGCGGTGCCGACCTGAATTTCTTGGACAAATTGCTCGATTTCAGTGGCCGCGGCCGCTGACTGACGAGCAAGCGATCGCACTTCATCTGCCACCACTGCAAATCCTCGGCCATACTCCCCAGCACGAGTAGCTTCGATAGAAGCATTTAGCGCTAGTAGCTGAGTTTGCGTTGTGAAGTTGCTAATCAGGCTGACAATCTTAGAAACCTTTTGGGAAGATTCACTCAATCGCTTGATTCGCTGATTAGTTTCGGCCACCGTCGAGCGGATAGCCATAATCCCATCTACAGTGCGGTTCATAGCAGCGTCACCTTGCTGCACAATCTGGTTGGTTTGTTCAGTTGCAGCTTCTACCTGCTGAGCGTCTTTAGCCACCGCTTCGGTAGAGTTCATCATTTCTTGAACGCGATCTAGCGCCTGCCCTAGCGATTTTGCCTGCTGCTGTGCCCGCTGTTTTACAGCGTCAGCAGAAGTTTCACTGAGCTTAGAGGTTTCACTCACCTTATCTGCCGCCGCCTGTACCTGTAAAACAATTTTTTGCAGGCTTTGAAGTGTGCTGTTATAGGCACTTGCCACCGTACCTACCTGGGTTTCTGTGACCTGAGCGCGGACAGTCAGATCACCTTGAAGTGCTGGCCCAACCGCCTGCAACAGCTGAATCACCTGTTGCTGAAGCTGCTCTTTAGACGCTTTCTCCCGCTCGGCAGTTTCGGTGAGTTTCACCGTCTGTGCCTGCACCTGAGTAAGATAATCAACCTGCTGCATCGCAACTCCTAGCTGCAGGCTAACCTGTTTAAGAGCGTTAGTCTCGCTTTCTGCCCAGGAACGAGGCTCTCCCTTTTGATAAACGCTTAACAAGCCCCAAAGGCGGCCTTCTTTGAAAACGGGTGCTGTCATATAAGCGTTGATTTCATTAGCTTCAAGCATCTCAATCTCCAAAGGAGCATGATTTGCCGCATAGATATTGTTGACGATTAGCTGTTCTTGGTTACGATATGGCCCTCCCTCACTTTCTTTTAGATCGGTCTTTGGCCAAATGGCTGATAGCGTTTGGCCAAGGCCAGTATCTTCCAAATCCTTTGAGCGCGATGGGTAGAGTAAATCGTGACTCCAGTCATCATTGAAGCAATAAATTGCTATGCGATCGCACTTTAGTATCTGCTTTAGCCCTCGATGTATAGTTTGAAAAATTTGCTCAGTATCTTTAGCCTGTAGAATCTGAGGTACCAGTTCAGAGACCGCACGTCCCATCTGAGCTGTTTTAGTCATCTCAGTCGACTGCGCCTGTAGCTGAGCAATGTAGTCGGCCCCCTTTAGACTAGCCTCCATTTGACGACTGATTTCTTGTAGAACCTTGACATCGCTCTCTAGCCAATGCCGAGGGCCGCTGTGCTGAAACGTACTCAACAAACCCCAGAGTTTACCGCCTTGTCTAATCGCAACAATCAAGAAGGACCTGACTTTGAAATACTCTAGGGTTTGAATATGGCACTCGCTCAAACCCGCCGTATAGATATCGTCCGCTAGAAAAGGCTGCTCGGTATTTTGAAATCTTCCGCCTTGATGCTTTTGCACATAGGTATCTTCCCAAGCACTGCCTACCAGATTTGGCCAGCCACTCGCGTGAGACTCATAGATAAAATCGCCAAAATAGTTTGGACGAAACTTGTAGATACAAACATGTTCTACATTCAACAGCTGACGAACCTCTTCTACAGCCGTCTGATAAATCTTTTCAGTATAGGCAGTATTACTGATCTTGTTGATAATTTCTGGGAGCGCTTCCTGATTTTCAGCAGCCCTATCCATCTCTGCTAGCAGCTCTGATTGATGCAAACTAACACCGACTAGATCGCCTACTTGAGATAGCAGGCGGATGTCGTTCTCTTCCCAATGGCGAGCACCACTATGCTGGTATGCACCTAGTAGGCCCCAAAGCTTCTGCCCTCGATAGATTGCAACAATTGCGCATGCCTGAATACCAAAGTCCGTAAGATTCTCCATGTGGCACGGCGATAGACTCGAATTTCGCTCTACCTGATGAACCACGAAGGGCTTGCTTTGACGAAAGATACCACCCTCTTGGCTTTGTAGGTGGCTATCTTCTAGAACAACATCTAGCATCGGCTCTAATCCTCCGACCTTCGATTCAAAAACGAATTGAAGACTGTAGTCTTGGCGAAACTGGCAAATAGCAACACGCTCCACTTTCAAGAATTTTCTAAGGTCTTTGGTGGTGCTCTTGAAAAGAGTTTCTTGATCTGATATCTGTCGAAGTTTGCGACTTAAGGTAGTCAGTAGCTGTCGCTCAGATTCGAAGCTCAAAGGCAAAAGATTGACCTGTAGCTCGCTGGCTACTAGGTACAAAAAGCTAATCTCGTTCTCATTCCATTGTCTGGGCGCACTGCACTGTTGGACAACGAGTAGACCCCAAAGCTGATCTTCTAGAAAAATAGGTAGGCTTAGACTAGCTTTTGTCTGAAACTGATTAAACAGCTGCATCTGGTAGGGCGTGACAGTTGCCTCAGAAGTATCGGTGATTACCACTGATGGCCGCTGCTTGTAGCTTTCTAGATTGCTTTCACCAAAGGCGATCGCCGGTAGAGACCTACCTAGCATTGGACTATAGTCAGAGCTTCGAGATTCCGCAACAACGGTGCCTAGAGCTTCAGACTGAAACTGATAGATAAGAGCTCTTTCTACCTGAAAACGCTTACGAAGTTCAGTTACAGAAATTTGATAAAGGTTGTCAATACTAGTTGCAAGGGCCATGCGATTGGCTATCGAAAAGGCTCGCTTCCCTTCCTTCTGTGATAGATGTTGAGTAAATTGCGACAAGGATAGATCGACAGAAGGCTGTGCTAACACGGCCTCTATAGAAGCAGTATCAATCTCTTGCGTTTCCTCTTCAGTTTCAATATCTTCCGACATCAGTACGGGCTCGACTGTTCCTTCACTATTCAATTCTTGAAGAGAATCGTTTTCCTCATGTGAGGAATCAACATTTTCAATTTCGTGAGATCCGTTGCGAGCGGCGTTAGCTATGGTCATTGTTAGTCTCTACTAGAATTAATTTGAAATTTGGGAGGTGATTATGCATTTAGCCGCCGGGTGCAGCTAGATTCGAAAAAAGGTCGTCGCAGTCGACAAATGAGAAGATGTCGTGAGTCATTTTGCCTACTATTGTGTAAGCTAATTATCTGGTAAGCGCCGATTGAAGCAACGCATATTGGAGCAAAGCAAGTAGCGCTGAAGCAAGCAACTGCTGCAATTCAAGCCCACTAACGATAAGCATGTAATTGTGGAGCACTAAAGATAGAGGAAGTCTTTATCACAACGCTATTTCGCTGGGGTAAATGACCTGAAATAAACGGTTCTAATCCAGGAGAGCATAGTCCAGAACTTTGAATAACCTCCTCCTCATCGAACAGATCAATATCGCTGATCTGTTCTACAACGAGTCCTAGTGTTTGACCGTTATCTTGAACTACAACCACATTCAACGTTTCTACCAGCTGAGAGCGCTGATACAACGATTCGTAGCCAACTAGGTGATTGAAATCCACTACCCAGAGCGTTTCTCCTTTCCAGACACACACGCCCATAATGCAACTCGCCATATCTGGAATAGGCAGAATGTCACTAGAGGGTAGCTGCATTGCCTCTACAACATAGGAAAGAGAGAGCAGGGCTTGATAGTCCTTAGAAAGCACAAATCTCAGGAACCGCTTTCGATTATCCTTTGGTAGGGGTGATAGTCCCAGGGGATCTTGAGACAAAATTGAAGGATCTAGAGCCGGGAGACTAGCGTCGTTTTCAGTTAATAGCATGAAATAACCTTCCGCTGGCTACAATTTAAGGTATGAGTTGTTCAACTGTCTGAGTTAGCAATTGCTGATCAACCGGCTTAGTCAGATAAGCATCTGCCCCTAACATAGAGCCCCATAGCTTATCGGCCTCAGTATCTTTAGTCGAACAGATAATAATTGGAATTGCTCGGGTATCTTCGTTTGTTTTGAGATCACGGCAAAATTCGAACCCACTTTGACCTGGTAAAACAACATCTAAAAAAACAACGTCTAGAGACATTTGCTGAATAATATTCAGTGCCTCTTCGCAGCTCTGAGCCGTTTTGACTGTCATTCCAGCTTTCTGTAGGTAGGAGGTAAGAAGATTTCTATCTGTGAGGCTATCTTCTACGATAAGAGCAGTTGTCATGGTTTTATCTAACTTGTGAATAACGTAAATTGTCTCTGGTCGAGAATGAAGCTTGTGAATAAGCTGATACTAAAAGGACTTGGGATGACGAGGAATGAAAGCACCAAAAGCATCATCCGTTTAGTCAAGTTATGTATTAAGCGGTATCTAGGCGCCTTGCTTCCTTAGGTATGTACTTATTGAGCACCTTTAAAATTCTTCTTTCTTCGATAGGTTTCCCCATGAAGCCGGAAGCACCAACAAGTTTTGCACGAACTCTATCAGCAATGCCGTCATTACTAGTCACGATTATCACGGGTATGTCTTTGAAGGCAGTGATTCTTCGAATCTGAGAACACACTTCGTATCCATTAGCAACCGGCATGACCAAATCTAGAAAGATAAGCCGAGGTTTTAGCTCGATCAGCATAGGCAGAGCTTGAAGCGGATCTTGAATATTGACATACTTATAACCTAGCTTCTCCACAATAGAACACATAGCCCGGCTATCAGCAGGGCTATCATCTATGTAGACGACTGTAGGCGCTTTGTCCCTACTGGCACTCCTGCTTCTTTTGGAGGTGCTAGCTTCGCTTGATAGCTTTCCATCCGTTTGTTTCTCAGCTACCGGTCCTTGAGTAGACAGGGCTGCACGAGGTGATCCTTGAGGTGGCGTTGCTGGTGCTAACTCCTTCATCGTTTCTGGGTGAAAGCCATGATGAGCTTCATCTGCAATATCAGAGACCTCAGTGAAAGCGAGCAACTGCCTAGAGACATAAGGAAAAATAGATCTAGCAATCGAGATGATTGGTTGTTTTAGCTTGATAGATAGATCTCTAAGCGTATTTTCACCGTTGGCAAAGCTATTTAGAGTCTGAAATGTCTGAGGAGACGTTTGGTCTTTGAGTTCTCTATGTAGCT
This sequence comes from Synechococcus sp. PCC 7335, assembly GCF_000155595.1. Classification (NCBI taxonomy): domain Bacteria; kingdom Bacillati; phylum Cyanobacteriota; class Cyanophyceae; order Synechococcales; family Synechococcaceae; genus Synechococcus; species Synechococcus sp. PCC 7335. Next base: position 4,655,649 of record NZ_DS989904.1, read on the forward strand.
TAATAGTAGGCGCCCAGTTAGGAGAAAGTTTGGCCAAACCCGCCTGTTGCCATTCTTGCCAATCCTGCTGTGCCTTCTCCCAAGACTGAAGCTTTTGAAGCATGAGAAAAGGCATATCAGCCGCTTCTTTACTTTGCACGTCAATCGATATCTCGCCAGCTTCTTCGTATGGCAGCATGCTGGATTGCAGAATGTCGAATAGAGCTTCTGCTACATAGTCTTCAACAATTTTAGAAAATTGATCTCTGGGAAACTGCTTCAGCCTAACAAGTCGCGAAAGCGCAAGATAATTCCAGGATTCGTAGGGTGCTAGCTCGCCAGTCTGTTCACAAAATGTAGGACTATGAACAGTTAAATGCCTTTTCCAACTTCGAAGGGGATGCTGACTGGACTGCGCCCAAACAATTCGACCCAACATCAAATAAACATACCATAGGTTGGTTTTATGTCCGCTGATTTTAAGCAACCCTGTAAATTTCTGATCGTAACAATCACGTATTTTCTCTGTTAGCTTTCTAGCGACAGCTTTCTCTTGTATATCTTCTATTGGAGTCATATTTATAGGCATGCCAGAAGCGAGAACCAAATTTCTCTAATATTCTTCAAGATTATTCCCAGCTCACTACTTCTATGCATCAGGTATTTTGTGGCAATTGTATGTAAAGAAATAGAAACAAAGAATCAAGTACGGTCAGCTTTCTTCTTTTAGAGAGAATCTTTGACAATTACTCCCGGCTGATGCTTGTACAAACTGGCCCTCTAAACATGCATTCTTAAAAGAATGACAGCAAAGAATAATGACGGCAATGAATTGGGGCATAAACAAGTTCTGTCTTAAATGCATAAATACTGGTATTTGATAGGTTGTATACACTGAGGTTTGATGCACTAGATAAATATCACCTATCAACTATAAAATCCCCAGTTAGAAATACTGAGTCACTGTTCATAGCTACTTACAAGCAAGCTATAGGCACAATTCTTACCCTCGATATTCCTACTGCTTATATTCCTATTTTCTATAGCAATCTTTTAGGGAATGGTCATTACATCAACATATATTGTTGAAGATAGTGGCCAATCACTGCTTAAAGATTCCACGGGCGAACGGAGCGGTTAATAACCCAGTTTGGATAGTGACTTTATGCAAAATACCTTACAGGCTCAGAACGCTAGGGTAGCGACGTGATGCTTTAGAGAGAAATGCTGACAAGTTAGCGGCCAAAGAGGAACTTATCGACAGATATCTATCCGCCAGTCACTAATGGCTTTAACAAGAACTAAGCACTGAAAATCTGCTTTCTAACAAAACAAAACAGAGCGACGGCAGTCACCCCCCGCATCTAATATCTGTTGACTAGCACTTGCATAAGTTCTGTCCAAATTGCGCTGATATAGCAAAGCAAGGATGCGTGCTTACTTTAATATTGGTAAGCATTCCCTAGAGCCATAGGACGAAGCGGCTTCCTACCGCTGCGGCTAGAGGCCCTTTGACTGTAATGCGTTTAGCCGATGGGCATCTACTAAGCAACTCCACGAAAGCTATAGATGAAAACACTTACGGCAAAATCCCGAGTAAAATTCAGGTAATATTTGCTATACCCTACCCCCCCTTACCAGTTCTCAAATATAGTGACAACAGTCTAAATCTATGACACAAACTCCCTCTGAAAATCGAGCGCAATGGGACGTAACCCGATTCGTACAAACGCTAAATAATTTCGGCGAAATTCCCTTTCTTGGTAGCTTTCGCTGGCTACAGCAGTTGCTAGGCCAAGCCAAGACCTTCGCTGGGAAATCGTATGACGCTAACGTTAGAAAGGTAGCTATACTCGGTGATGTGCCGTCCGAAAAGATGAGTTTGCTTCTTCAACAGTTTCCTACAGATACTCAAATAGAAACATTCCCTGAAAAGACGCTCAAAGTAGCCATGTCTAGTGCTGAAGGTAGGCAGCTTATGGCACAGCTTGTGACAGCAGATACGATAGTTATCGGTGAGGAGACTGCTGAAATCTCAGCAGTGCTTATTCAATTGGAAGAAGAAAGAAAAGGTCTGGTTGTCGAACCAATATTCGACTTTTCTAAGCCAGGTTGTAATCTAGCAGCCTGGGGAGCCCTAGATGATGTCGTGATGGGTGGCGTTAGCCAAGGTCAAATAGCCTTAGTCAATAGCGGTCAGCCAGACCAGCATGTGGTCTTTGCAGGTGTCGTCTCGACAGAGAACTCAGGGGGCTTTTCATCGGTGAGAACGCAAAACTTTGAGCCTGCTTTCGATTTCTCTGGCTGGTTAGGTCTCCAGCTAGCGGTGAAGGGAGATGGTCAACGTTACAAGTTCATCTTGCGGAATAGCGCTGGATGGGACAGTCCAGCCTATATCTATGGATTTGATACCGTAGCCGATAAGTGGATCGATGTTGATGTTCCTTTCTCAGAGCTAGTCCCAACGTTTCGAGCGCGAACAGTACCTAGCGCATCTCCTTACGATCCGGCTAAGACCGTTTCATTTCAGCTTATGCTCAGTAAGTTCGAATATGATAGACAGCTCAACTCTAGTTTCACGGCAGGGCCATTCAAACTAGCCGTCAAGCAAATAGGGCTGTATCGGTCTCAGGAAGGAGAGACTGTTATCCGGGTATAACACTTGTCCTACTGAGTAGCTTCAGTAGGTAGTAGCTTTAGTAGGTTGGGCGGGGCTCTCTGCCACTTTGAACCTGCTGTTTGGCGCGATTAGCACTCTTCTTCAAAGCTTCGAGTCTTCGAATGAAGCGATCGCGCTGCTTTTTCTTGGGTGTCTGCTCAATCAGCGTCTTCAACGCACTGCCCAAACTTTTATAGGCATTTGGCAGCGTGTAGCCGAACCTGGTTGCAATCGAGATCGCCTTTTCATCCGCAGCGATCGCTTCTTGCAAAGTCCGTTGACCATTATTGCGCTTATACAGCCGCCATCCAGACACGCCGCACAGACCTAAAGCCAACAGGAGTAAAAGTCCATCTTGTACCCACAGCTCACCAACTGCGCCACCTAGACCAATTGCCAACGCAGCCATCTCCCAGCCATCGCGCGGAATAGTATCACTTTGGACACGGGCGACTTCGTGCCAAAACAGCAGATTGCGCTGGTCGATAGCAAGCTGCTCCCATTTAGTCAAATCAATCTGAATTTCTACCTGGTCACGTCCGAGTTCTTCGCAGGTGATCATCGGTGGAGCCACGTCGGTAGCGGGTTCTACCGTAACCCAGCTTTGCAGCTCAGGCGGTAGCAAACTCCTCAAACGACGCAATTCACCAATGTCTGCACGAGGCGAACTATAGCTTGCGTAGGAGGTCATAGGTTTTCAGAGGTATTCAGCACTTAAATATTGGTTATAGCACGCTGACGGCCCCGGCATCCTTGGAGTAAAACCGCCCCTTCAGTATCTTTAAAGTTTTTGCCCTTTGTATAATGAGTTGCTTCATCAGCCGGCTCTAGACCATTAGCCATAGGCAATTAGCTGAGCTGAAGAATGGTTTGATCGAGTAAATCACACCCGGCTTCTACTGAGTCTATTCGGCACAGGCGATCGCGCAGCTCAGCAGCACCTGGGAAATCCTTGGCATACCAAGCCATATGCTTTCTAGCTTGGCGAATACCCCGAATACCCTTATATTCCCACAGCATAGTCAGGTGCTCTTTAGCACAGGTCAATCGCTCTACCACACTAGGTGCAGGTCTAATGCCGCCTGTCTTGATAAAGTGATCGATTTCACCGACCAAGAAAGGATAGCCTAGCGTCCCACGAGAACACATAATGCCGTCTGCTTTAGTCTCTACCAAACACCGCAACGCGGACTCAATCGAGAAGATATCCCCGTTGGCAATCACCGGAATTGTCAAGGCTGCTTTCACCCTAGCAATCCATTCCCAACGAGCGGTGCCCGTATAGCCCTGAGCCCGGGTACGACCGTGCAGCGTCAGCATCTGCGCACCTGCAGATTCCATCCGCCGAGCAAAATCTACGGCGTTGATCTCTTCGTCTGACCAGCCGATCCGAGTTTTAACGGTCACAGGAACATCTACCGCCTTACAGACAGCGTCAACGATACGAACCGCAGTGTCAGGATCACGTAGCAAAGAGGAACCACCTCCGTTCTTAGTGATTTTATTAACCGGACAGCCCATATTTATATCGATCGTATCTGCCCCTTGATCAACCGCTTTGCAAGCGGCTGTAGCGAGAAAATCGGGGCGGCGATCGAATAGTTGGATACTGATGGGTCGCTCATCTGGGTCAATATCCATCAATATGGGTAGGCGCTGAAGGTGGTGCAGCTCTGCGGCGCTAACCATCTCGGTATACATCATCGACTGGGGGGCATAGCGCCGAACCAGGCGGCGAAAAACTTTGTCAGTCACACCTGATAAGGGCGACTGCAAAACGCGACTATGGACAAGGACATCACCAATTTGAAGAGGAGATTGCAGTCTCAGTCGCAGCTCACTGGGTAGCGCAGGCAGATTAGGTTTTGAGACTAGCTCAGATGACTGGGAATGTGATGACTGGGAATGTGAGCCGGTTGAAGGTAAGACGGTATTCATACGAATGTCAGTAGTCTAGAGTCTTATTCTAGAGGTTTAGTGATAAAGGTTTAGTGACAGCGGCATGATGACGGTGACTGGAATGAGTAGATGGAGTTTGTAAGTCTGTTGGCTGGTGGCTCATTGATAGGTGAAGGCGCAGCGCTACTGGCAGCTTTTCTATGGGCGACGGCATCGTTAATGTTTGGCCGACTAGGACGGCAGCTATCGCCTTTGGTGCTAAATCTAGTGAAAGGCGTTTTTGCGCTAGTCCTACTGCTATTGACCTTACTGATTCAGCTTGGCGGCGCGGCGATTCCCAACTTACCCTGGGTTTCTGTGTGCTTGTTAGTGCTGAGTGGAGGACTCGGAATTGGGCTAGGCGATACGGCGTACTTTTCGGCCATCAATGCCTTAGGAGCGAGGAAAGCGTTGCTATTAGAAACGCTTGCTCCACCGATGAGCACTGTTTTAGCCTGGATTTTCCTATCGGAGCGCCTGCCTTTGAGCGCGATCGCAGGCATCATCATTACGCTTCTAGGAATCGCTTGGGTAATCAGTGAACGAGTCCCTGGTGATCCTGTTCCAGCGACCAAAGCAGGACTACAGATCTCGCTTTTAGCGACATTTTGTCAGGCAACTGGGGCAGTCCTTTCTAGAGCAGCGCTAGCCGAAACGACAGTATCACCCCTATGGAGCAGTCTGATTCGCTTAGCGGCCGGATTGATCTTTATGGCGGGACTAGTAGCAATCAGACCACAGTATCTAGAGGCTAGATCAACCGTATTGCGCCAGCCTGCAAAGGCGACTAGGGAAAGATGGCGATCTGTCTGGGTGGCGCTGAAGTCACCTCGACTGTTGGGTGGAGTTGCGATCGCATCCTTCTTTGCTACCTACCTAGGTATCTGGCTACAGCAGATCGCACTTAAATATACAGCAGCAGGTATTGCGCAGGCGCTTTTGGCAACTAGTCCACTCTTCGTACTACCCGTAGCAGCCCTACTAGGCGAGAAGATCAGTGGACGCGCCATTCTAGGCGTTGGCGTCGCACTTTGCGGCGTATGGCTGCTGCTATACAGTAGTACCTAGCCGTTGAATAGGTAATGCTTTTATTCTTTTGCAAAGCAATCATTCTTGTTTGCAAAGCAATTACTCTTGGAGTAGCAGGTAATACAGAGCACCCGGATGGTTGATCTGACCAGCCACTTCTCCGGCCTCTGTGCCAGTCCCTACAAACAAATCTACACGGCCAGCCCCTTTGATTGCCCCTCCCGTATCTTGATCGAGTACCAATCGACTGGTCATTAGGCTGTCACTTGCCATACTTTCTAAGGGGTCTGTTCCATCTTGGCCGCTGTTAGGCCTGTCGTCAGACCTATTGTTTATCTGGGGCAAAGGCAAGGCGATCAAAGCCAAGGCCCCTGGAGGCATTAATGTCTTATCAGTGGCGATAGAGCGTCCGGCTGTGACCGGATAGCCTAGGCTACCTGTTGCAGGAGCGCCATTTGTTTCTTTGAAGAAGACAAATCGATCGTTGCGCGGGATATAGCAGTCAAGCGCCTCAGGATTCTCCTCAAAGTAGGCCATCAAAGCTGGAAGCGTCAGCTCGTCTGCTGGGATAAGACCATCGTCAACGATAGCGCGGCCAATACTGGTATAGGGATACTCCGTACGCCCAGCGTAGCCAACTGAGTATGTACTACCGTCCGTCATTTCCAGCCTAGCCGATCCTTGAACCTGGACGAGAAATGCCTCTAGGCGCGTAGGCAGCCAGGCTAGCTCTAAACCTTTGAGGGGTCCTTGCCTAGAGCGCAATCCGTCAACACCTTCTAGCTCAGCGCGGGTAGGATGAGGCTGAGGCCACTGATCTAAGGTAGGCGGACGTTTGTAGATAGGATAGCGGTAAGTTTCATCTGGGGTGAAACTGGCCCGATAGGTCGGTTCAAAGTAGCCGGTGAAGTCGACGCTGCCAGCCGCGTCCTGGCCAATGGATTGATAGAAGTCAAACTCTGCGGCGATCGCTTGCTGCAAGTCGGCAATAGTGCTGCTGTAGGTGACTAAAGCACGAAAGCGCTGAAGACTGCGGCGAACTCGGTCGTGGGTAATCTCGGGAACAGCATATTCACGGTAGTCGTTAACAGCCTTGGGAGTCTGTAGATAGGCCAAGCTGTGATCAATAGCACTCAAAAGCGCGGTGCGATCGGTTTCTAGTAAGGTGATGTCTTGCGCAATTAAATCAGCAGCCTGCTGTTTTTCTTGGCCGTGTAGTTTTCTTAGCGGTAATGCCGCCTCTACAACATTTTCGTCTGAGGTCGCTTCTTCTGAGATTACTTCTTCTAGGCTTGTTGGCTCTAGGCCTTGATTATCAGCAGGGTCCGCGTGGCTGCTACGACTAGTCAGTATGAGCGCGATCGCCACAACGGCTGCTTTAAAAAGGACCTTTGCAGAAGTTCTCAAAACAGATACCCGAAACTTATCCTATGGATTTTACACACTCATATTGACGCTGACCTAATAGCCTTGAGACGCCTCTGGAATTGGCAGACAAAGACTTGGCAAAGAGACCATTGTCTTTGTCTGCCTCAAGAGCAGCGCATAGGTAAAATGGGCACAATGGATATATTGTCATTAGAAGCAGTTATGTTGCAATCAGACTGCGATCGACCAAAGCACTGATTTTGGCTCTGCAATTCCAAGAATTGTGCTTGGGTGCGTTGAGGAAAATGTGCTTCTGGTAAGATGACTATTATCAAAGATGCATCAGAGTATTAGGGTGCAAAACATTCGAAAATCACTAGAGCTAACTTGGACGTTTTAGAGCAAGTCGTCGACATTATTACGCTTTTTGGCTACTGGGGCATTGCTTTCCTGATGCTGCTCGAAAACGTGATACCGCCGATCCCTTCCGAGCTGATCATGCCGCTAGCTGGCTTTGCAGTCGCAAGAGGTGACATGAACATGCCGATAGCTATCTTCGCTGGCACCGTTGGCTCTGTGCTTGGAGGGCTCGCTTGGTACTACGTTGGCAAAATTCTAGGACTAGCCAGAATAAGGTCGCTAGCTGATAGACACGGTAAGTGGCTAGGGATCTCTAGCAAAGAGGTCGTCGCCACACAGCGTTGGTTTTCTCAGCGTGGCTATTGGGCAATTGGACTAGGACGTCTGGTTCCTGGCATCCGCACCTATATCTCTGTCCCTGCTGGTATCGCCAAGATGCCCATGTTTCAGTTTTTGACCTATTCTACGGTTGGCTCTCTAGCTTGGACTACTCTACTGACGCTAGCTGGTTTTTGGCTAGGTGCAAGCTACGAAAAAGTAGGTGAGTTTCTAGGCCCAATCAGTAAGCTAGTACTGGTTTCGCTAGCAGTAATTGTGGTTGCAAGAGTCTTGTCTCAGCTAAAAAAGAACCTTTAAAGAACAACTGATAGAGAATATCTACAAGAGAATACTCAGCTTTCATGAGTAGTCTCAACTGCTTCTGAAAATACACAGCGTCCCATAGATAGATCGAACAAATGCAGGCCATACTTATGTGAGAGTTCTTCGAACACACGAAGCCCTCTGACGCTATTGCCATTTTTATCAATCGGTGGAGAAAAAGTAGCAATCCCCGCTTTCCCTGGGACCACAGCCAAGATACCGCCCGATACACCGCTCTTAGCTGGAATGCCAACGCGATAGGCCCATTCACCTGCACGGTTGTACATCCCGCAGGTGTACATGACGCTAAGAATATCGCGAACATAGTCAGGATTAACGGCCTGCTTTTGGGTAAGCGGTTGCTTACCTTTATTAGCGAGCGTGGCAGCCATCATTGCTAGATCCTGGCAGGTCACCATCACAGAACACTGCTGAAAATATAGATCGAGCGCGGCATCAATATCGTGGCTGATCATATCGAAATGAAGCATCAGGTGGGCCATGGCTCTGTTCCGATGTCCTGTGGATCGCTCAGACATAAAAGTTGGCATATCGATGAATACTTCGTGGCCTAGGTAGTTCTCGAACATGTTGAGCAAGTTGTTGAGCTTGCTAGTAGGTCCACCGCCCTTGATTAAACTCGTTGTTGCGATCGCGCCCGCATTAATCATTGGATTAAAGGGTCGTTTAGAATCTTCGTCTAGTCGGATTAGCGAATTAAAAGGATCGCCGGTTGGTTCAACGCCTACCTTTTCTAATACCGCATCTCTTCCTTGACTTTCTAACGCTAATCCAAAAGCAAACACCTTGGAAACAGATTGAATGGTGAACTTCTGCTGCACATCTCCAGCGCCAAAAATCTGTCCATCTACGGTCACCACGCTAATTCCAAACCAGTTGGGATCAGCCTTCGTCAGCTCAGGAATATAGCTAGCGATAGTACCGTCACTGAGGGTACGGTAACGCTCGTAAAGCTCATCAAGAAAGTGTTGAAGTAGAGTCATCGGGTCTAGTCATGGAAGTGTTAAAGAAGAGAACCAGTCTGCATAGGGCGTATTCTTTGCTAAATAGCGGTTGTAGTCTGGTGCATCATCAGTCCACCAAACGGGACCTCGTTCTCCTAACTCTACTTTCGCCTCATTGACTTGAGCGCGAGCGGTTGACAACGCTGCTTGATCTTCACGCTGCTTGGCTTGTTTGACCAAGTTTCTAGCTTTCATAAGTTTTTTGACGTATCGCTGTCGCGTTTGTTCATCTAGAGCAGGATTGGTACAACGCCACAAGCGCCCTTTCACCACAAAATAGCGACCGTCTGGTGTTTTAGGATACTTCAAAATCACAATCCCTGAGGAAAGAACAAGAAAGCTGCTAACAGATGAGCCTTTTTCCTCTATTCTTTCCTCACGACTTACTTTTACTTTTCTAGCTCACTTAGACTTTAACTTACGCGTAATTCGTTCTACTCTGCTGCTGGTGCGCGAACAACAGATTCAAATTCTATTTTCCGGTGGGTGCCATTACAAAAAGGTTGCGTAGTCGAAGCGCCGCATCGACAGAGCGCTACCATCTCTTTGTCGATAGTAAAGTCGTTACCTTCTGCATCGGTGAGCGTAAATGGTCCTTTAACTAGAAAAGGTCCGCTGTCTTTGATTGTAATTTGGGTGCTATCAGCCATAAGGAATCCTTTATCACGGTATCAATCGGATAGGACAGTCCAGGACAGTCAAGTCAACTATGTTGATGTCAGCTTAAGAGTTCTAGAGTATCACTATACATACAGTTATCACACCTGTGGCGCTTTGATCTGTATAGTTGGTTTACATCAATTCTGAACTGCTAGGCAACCTAAGTCGGTGCTGTTGGGAGGAAATTCAAAGAAAGTGAGCGTAGTCGAAAGGGATATATTGGCTAAGAATCGATAGTAATCGTCGGCATATCTAGGCTGGATGTATTCGTATGCTAGCTAGCTACTTAGCTCTATATGTACCAACGTTTTTATCTAGTAGAAATGTATAAGGCTAAGTGTTCGAAGCTATTGAAATCTCACTATTGATTGCACTAATTGTTTCTCCTGGTGGAAGTCAGGACAAGCTCGTAGCCACTAGCGTAAAGATGAAGAAATAACCTAACGTATGACTACTCAAGATTCAATAGCTACAGACTTAACTGTTGACGTAGATAAGGCGCAAACAGGAAGCATGGGACAAAAGCTTCTAGTCAGCGGTAATGCGATCGCCATGAGGCTATGGGATGAACAACCTGGTGATGGCGAACAAAAGCAAGCAGCCGCTCGTAACTATGAGACAGTTGGCTATGTGCTTAGTGGACGAGCTGAACTGACTATAGAAGGTAAAACCATCATGCTTGAGCCGGGGATATCTTGGACAGTACCAGAAGGAACCGAACACTCATACAAAATACTAGAGCCTTTTCGAGCAGTAGAAGCGACTCATCCCTCAGCCAGGGGAGATGGATAAGAGCAGCCAAAAAGCTGTTGTCGTTTGAGATAACCTAGATCCGAACGCCTCAAGTCTAGGTATCCTCCTCAAACGCTTTTAACTTCTACTCAACTTCTACTCAAGCAGTTTAGTCAGGCGTCTTACGAAGACAAGAGACTAGAAGTGTTTGAAAAAATAAGAGGCAACTATTCAGGACGTGACGACTTAAGCCAAGCAGATTAGAGCATATATGACCATAGACACGTTTTCAAGATCACAGCTTCAGACCCTAAATAGTACGCAGACCTCCCCTTGCGTTTCTATCTATCTACCTACTCATGAAGTCGGAAGAGAGACCAGACAAGATCCTATCAGATTGAAGAATCAGCTATCAGAAGCTAAAAAACAGTTGAGTCAACTCGATAGCAACACAAATATAGATATAGATAAGCTACTAAAACCGGCCGTGGATTTGCTAGAAGATCAAAATTTCTGGCAGCACCAGCAAGCTGGACTTGTATTATTTCTATCATCTGACTCGTTTTATTACTATCGTCTGCCCCTCGAATTTGAAGCCTTTACTTTGGTTGGAGATAAGTTCTATACCCAGCCATTAGTGCCCCTGCTAAGTGAAGACGGGCAGTTCTATATCATAGCCGCCAGTCAAAACAAGGTGGCGCTATATCAGGCTACCCGCCATCATGTCCGTATCGTGGATCTAGGCGATACACCTCATAGTTTAGAAGTCGCTCTACAATACGATGATCCGGAGGAGTCTTTCCAAGGTCATGGAACCGGTCGAGGGGGTAACCGTCAAATATTCCATGGGCAAGGTAGTGGAAAAGATAGTGAGAATACAGATATCTTGAGATTCTTTCAACTGGTATCTGACGGCGTAGAAAAGGTGTTAGCCGGGCAGAGCGTACCGCTAGTCTTTGTCGGACTAGACTTCTTATTTCCGATCTATCAGCAAGCTAATAAGTATTCGCATCTGATGGAGAAGGCAGTAGACTTTCAGCCAGATCGGCTAAGCCCTGAAGAAGTTCGCGATCGCGCTCTAGAGGTTGTAGAGCCGCACTTTACTACAAGCCGCAAAGAGGCACTAGAGAAGTACGGTAGCTTACTAGATAAGAACCAGGCGACTCAAGATATAGAGCAGATTCTAAACGCGGCGGCTAACGGACAGATAGAGACACTAATAGTAGCTAGAGGCGCGAAGCTTTGGGGAACGTTCGATCCGAAAAGTCGCAAAGCGACTTACCACAGTGAACAACAGGCCGATAGCCAAGAACTTATGGATTGGGCCGTAACCCACGCTCTACAGACTAATGCTGAAGTCTACATAGTCGCACGTGACGAAGTTCCAGCAGACGCAGACGCGGTAGTAACGTTGCGTTACCCTATCATGAGAGAGACCGAAGCGGTTAACGCATGATTTGATGTCAGTTTTGTGCTATCAGTTTTGTGCTTGATTAGCTAGTCTTATTTGCTTTGACAACTTATCTAGCCAAAGAGGTATTGTCTAATTGGGGACGATACCTCTTCGTATTTCCTGTTTGTTTTTCCTATATAGGAATGACAGCGGTAACGCCAGCGGTTGCAGGAAGGTAGGCTACTATTAAGTCCTTTGTAGGTCGCGATTCCAAGCATATGTCCTACTTCAAGTTAAGTACTATGCAATTCGGCTTTATAGAGAACTCTGGCCTTATGAAAATGACTTCTTCAGCGGTAGTTTTCCTACTTTCAGGTTTTCTATCATCGTTTTGCTGGGCCATACCGACTTCAGCAGTAGTTAGCCCAGATACCTATCGGCAGCAAATAGACAAACTCGACTATCCGGCAGAGGACTATCTTAGATCTACCGGGCCTCTTGATGCCTCCAAACCTACTACTAGACCTAAGGACGAGTTAGTACAAGGTGAGTTAGTACAGCCTGCACCTATTCAAGAGGTCTTGAAGCCGGATGTAGTAACGCAAAGAAGCAGACGCATACCCATAACACCTAAGAAAGCTCCTCGGCTAGATCCCTACAGTTTGATAGCAGCCAAGCGCAGACATAGTCATTCCATAGGCCATAGCATAGCTTCTAGAGAGCGTGCGACATCATCTATCACAACGCAATTGTCAGAAAGAAACCAGGTTGACGCATGGCTCTTACTTACTATCAGGCGACAGCCTAAACGTTTTCTAACGATGCTAGGAAACGAAAAAGATGAGTTGCAGCGGCTGTCTTCTCAGCAATTCGAGCGCAGACAAAACGACTTTCAGGTTGTTATTGAAGATATTGTCAAGGAGCCACTTAGACACATGTTCAAGAAGATAGAGTCGCTTTCTCATAAGGCGGCAAAACAACTTAATTGAAATTGATCACTTGTGTAGTTTAGCCGAGCATTTTAATAGTTTGATACATCTCTTTCACAGAGCAGATACCTGTTTATGAGCAGCCAATATAAAATGACCTACGGTTTTTCTTTTGCGATCGCTTATGGACTATTCACTCACATCTGACCTCTTCGGCAATTGGGCAATCATATTACACACGCTGGTTGTGGGTACTCTCACTTACTTTGGAGTGATTGTCTGGCTGCGAGTCTCTGGAAAACGTACGCTATCTAAGTGGAACTCTTTTGATTTCGTGGTCACCGTTGCCCTTGGTTCCGTGCTAGCAAGCGCCCTTCTCTCTACTAGCACACCTTGGACTCAGGCAATGTTAGGGGTCGGGATGTTGGTTGGTTTTCAATACATTTTGACCTGGCTATCGGTACGCACCACCGTAGTTCAAAGTCTACTAAAGTCAGAACCAACGCTGCTGCTGTTTAAAGGTAAATTCCTACACAAAGCGTTGAAAAAGCAGCGAATTGCAGAAGGCGAAGTCCTAGCTGCTATCCGAACTCAGGGCGGTAGTAGTGTAGAGGATACCGATGCGGTCATCCTAGAAACTAACGGTAATTTCAGCGTCATTCAAAACCTAGATGTCAGTAATGCCTCTGCGCTTCGAGATGTGCGTGGATTTAGAGAGCAGGCTACTAAAAGGGTATAGAAGAAAAGTATCGACCGGACCAGAACTCTTTCTTTAGAATCTTACGAAAGCCTTCTTTCGAGAGACTCTTCCTCTACCCTACGCGCCATATGCTTTATTTGTGACGCATTACATAAGAGAGTTACACAGTATGATTATTTTCTCAAAGACATTTACTCGCTTTGCGAAATCTATCAAGCAAGCTATCAATCAGCACTTTATGACTGGTAGGTTATTTGTTGCTGCTGGGCTAGTTGGCCTTTGCTTGATGAGTATTAGCGCACCTGCTTTTGCTGCAGACGTTGACTACTCTAAAAATTCTGAGGGTGGTATTCAGTCGACAGAGCGCTACGACAATATTCAGTCTGAAAAAGGTGGAATGAACAACTACGAGGCAGTAGACCCACGTCGAAATACTAATGACGCAAAGGCGCAAGCGCTAAAAGACAGCGCTAAGCGTAGAACAGCGGAATTGAGATCAGAAGACACACTAGAATCTGTTCGAGAAGCCGTTGACGATGTAAAGAGTAAAGTTGGTGATGCCGTAGACAGTTTGAAGTAGATTCCCTTGTCTGCTAAGACATAAGGGCTATTCAGGTTAATAAGAACTATTCATTTGGAGACTGGATCACCTCTAGCTCTGCCGGGAAACCGTTTTCATCTAGAGGGGGGCTAGTCTCCGTTGTTGTATCTAATCGTGTGTTAGAGGTCGGACGACTAAGATTCTCGGATGGACGATTGTCTCGCCAAGCCCTAATTCTAAGCTGCGCAGGATCGTAGGCATCCGCTTGTGAAGGAATCCGACTTGCTAACGTGATTGCCCTTTGAAAATTTAGCGAGCTAGCTGATCGTTCTGCCTCGCGTAATAAATCCCAGCTCCATCTATTGATTTGCCTATCAGCAGTGAACTTGCTGTCGCTTTGTGCTGGGACTTGCTGAGCTAGGTTAATTGCCTCCGAGAGTGCTTCACCAGTCCTCCGAGAAGAAGCCACAGAAGCAGCAGAGAGACGCTGACGACCGGTTTCTTGAGCTTGCCAACGATCAATATCCGAGCGCGCGGTGCTATATAGCGCGCGCTCTTCTCCTATTCGAGATGCGATCGCAATCGCGCCTGAGATGTCTCCAGCACTGGCCCTCTGTCGAGCTTGATCTAGCAACGGCTGGTCTTCGCTTCTTTGAATGCGATCACGCCAGTTGGCAATTCGCTCTGCGGCTTCGGGCCCTAACGTTCTTTTAGAAGAGATCTTACGTGCTTCTTGGATGGCAGCTCGGAGGTTATCTGGCGTACCGCCTGCAGCTAGCTGAGTGGCTCTCTCTAATATAGGTCTGTCTTGGACAGTTTCTACGCGCGATCGCCACTTCCTGATTTGTTCTGAAGCTTCTTCCCATTGGGTCGAACTACGCGGTATCTGGTTGGCAATTGCGATCGCGGCCGACAGATCTGCCGTACTGCCCCGCAAAGCGCGTTCTCTAGCTTGAGTAAGTAAGCCGATCTCTCGAATTTCTTGCTGCCACTGAGCAATCAACCGCTGGCCTTTGGCATATAGGGGCCGATTTCTACCTAATCGTTCCATCTGAGTGATAGCTGCTTCTAGGCTACCAATCGTACTCATCCAGGCTTGCTGATAAGCCGCTGCAAAAATCTGAAGGTCGGCCACCTCTTCTCCTAGCCCAGCATCTTTAGGAATGGCGTTTAGCATAGCCCGAGCTGATACTACCTGACGATCTGCCAGTAGCTGTTCTCCTACTAACAGCATACGGTTAGCGATATTTTTTCTCTCTTTTCTCGCTTCTCTGTAGAAAACGCTCTCTTCAGTAATTTCTTCTAACTGACTCAAAGCGCTTGAAAACCCTTTCAGCGTCTCCGTCTTTGCAGAAGCTAGGGCTTTAGAGAGCGTACGCTCATCCTCCCTCGCAAGACTGATCAACTTCGTCAAATCACCGTACTTTTCAGTCGACCAGTACTGATTATCGACGTCCAGCAAAGCAACAGATAGCGTAAAAGCAGCTTGAAAGTTTTTCTCTTTTAGCCGCTTCCTGGCCTTACTAAAGATATCTGCACCTTCTTTCCAAATCTCTTTCCAACGGATAATCCTATCTTCTACAGTCTTCGAAGCGGCTGCTCGGGTTGGAATTTCTCTCGCATTACTGATCGCGCCCTCAATGTCACCTTCCTCAAAAGAACGCTCAGCTAGATCTAGTAGTGAATTGGCCCAGTCGTCAATCCGCCTATTGATGATATCTTGACGCAACGGGTGATCTTCGGGAAGCTGATCAACTAGATCAATCGCTGCTAATAAGCTCTTAGCATCTCCTTTCTCTGCATAGGTCTCAGCGCACTGCAATCTCAACGAGGCAGACGCAGTTGGCCAAAAGATAGTCCGACAATTGGGGCTGCTGGGCATGCGAAACAAGCTAAAGACAGCCGTTGTACCCACCGTACCTAGAAAGCCAAAAATTACGAGCACTACCACTGGCCAGCTTCGCAGCCAACCCATAACTAGCAAGCTACTGCCTGAAGAACGGTTCTTCGGCGCTACCTCAACGCCACCTGGTGGAATCGCTGCCTGGTCTTCAGAAGACGCCGACAGATACCCTGGTTGGAGCTCACTATCGTCGTACTTAGAAGTCATAGATGTCCTAGCGATCACACGCCTTCAAAAACTATTGAAGAGTCAACTTGTGCCTAACCGGCTTGATCAGATTAATAACATCAATTGATTGTAACAATTGATCGCATATCCACCACTTATCATCGAATTTTCAGCACTCTTACGGGTGCGCCAGCTGCTATCTTTGTCTGTCCTTGCGGTACTATACCTAGCCCACTCGTATTCACCAAATTCACCAAATTTCCTGAATTATGCCCGCCTTCTGCTCGTCCAAAGCAATAGCCATGTTCGTCTGTACTGAGCTGTCCCCATAGATACGTCTCACGTCCGCCGCCCGCTGTTAGTTCAACGGTTGCTTTTGCCATCGCAAACTCAGGTACCCAAGGGGCTTGTCTACCCGAGAGCTTAGCGATCGCAGGCTCTACAAACCGCCAAAAGCTCACCATTGCTGAAGCTGGGTTGCCAGGTAATCCGAAGTAAAGCTGACTGCCTATAGTCGCGACCGTCAGCGGCTTGCCGGGTTTCACTGCTACTGAGCGAATATGAAGCTTTGCGCCTAGCTCTTCTAGAACCTGATCGACATAATCATAGTCACCGACCGACACACCGCCAGTTGAAAGCACCATATCAGCCTGGGACAAAGCAGAGGCGATCGCTGCCTTCACGCTGGCTCGATCATCTTGCACAATCCCTATCGGCACGGGTAGTGCGCCTGTCTTCGCTACTAGTGCTGTCAGCGCATACTGATTAGAATCTACAATCTGACCCGGCTGCAAAGGTTGATCGATCTGGGCTAACTCACTCCCAGTAGAAAGGATAGCTATTCGAGGGCGACGGTACACCGCTAGCTCAGTCTGTTGCGTGGCCGCAAGTAGTGCAACTTCTGGCGGTGCAACCACGGTCCCCTTCTTTAGGATCTGCGCGCCTGCCTGGGTAAAGCTTCCTTTTCTACGAACAAATTTCCCTAGCTGCGCAGCCGCTAAAATCGTCACCCGATCGCCAACGCGTTCGGTTTCTTCTTGCATAATGATGGTATCAGCACCCTCAGGCAGCATTGCACCGGTCAAAATTCTAGCAGCCTGTCCGGTGTCGATACGCTTTTGTGGCGATCGCCCGGCTGGAATTTCTTCGATGAGGCTCAGTTGTGTGGGCACAGAGCGCACATCGTCTGCTCGTACGGCGTAACCATCCATCGCTGAATTATCCCAGTGAGGAAAGTCTACTCTGCTAGTCACCGGCTCAGCCAACACCCGTCCTAAAGCGTCTGCAGCGACGGCTGGCGTAGTCAGCCTCAGGGTCTCTACTGCCTCAATAGGTGAGACCAACGTAAAGATTAACCGTTCTGCTTCAGCCGCTGGCAACATGTATAGAAGAGAATATCAATAACAAGCAAAGTACCATATCCCATGCAAACCGCGCCGAATTGCCTTTCTCCAGCTCACGCTCAATCGGATGGTGATCTTGATACACCTTCGCTAGTAGAGACATTGCGATCGCGCCGTCATCGTCTCGCTCAGCTGATCGATTTTCCGGTCCTGCTGTGGTCTGGCACGGCTAAACCACGCAATTTCACAGCGAATATCTACCCTTTTCGTGCGAGCAGCCACTTTCTCTACTTCGCTGGCCTTCCTTTGCAAAACGCCGCTATCTTGCTAGATGGCGATCGGCTGATCTTGTTTGTCGATGACAGCACCCCAGACGACGCTCTTTGGCACGGTCCGGCGCCTAAGCGCAGCGACATCGCTGAGCAAATCGGTGCGACGCAGGCATATCCACTTAGTCAGCTGGCGAACTTTGCTCAAGGCGCAGCTACCCTGGGCGAACGTGATGAAACCGTCCAGGCAATGGACCAAGTACTTCTAAAGCAAGGTATCGTCTTACAGCGGCATCAGCCTTTAGGCGATCACAGGCTAGAAAGAGCTATCGTCAGACTGCGAATGATTCAAGATAGCGGCGCGATTGCATCTATCCGAAAGGCGCTTTCGGTCACAACCCGTGCTCATAAGGCAGGCATGGCCGCTACCCGTACCGCAAAGACAGAAGCTGAAGTTCGCGCAGCAATGGAATCAGTCATTATTGCTGCGAATATGACTTGTGCCTATTGCAGTATCGTCACCGTCGCCGGAGAAGTCCTACACAATAATCACTATCACAATGCACTGGCGCAGCATGACTTGCTGCTCGCAGATGTAGGCGCAGAAACGGTCGACGGCTGGGCCTCTGATATTACTCGTACTTGGCCAGTTAGCGGCAAATTTTCTTCTTCGCAAAGAGATCTCTACGCAGTTGTGCTAGCTGCACACGACCTTTGTATAGCAAAAGCAATAGCGGGCACAGAGTATAAACAAATCCACCTAACCGCTTGCCACGTGATCGCGGAGGGTCTAGTCGAACTGGGTATTCTTAAGGGCAGCCCGGCTGATCTAGTTGATCAGGATGCGCATGCTTTGTTCTTTCCTCACGGAGTTGGTCATCTGATGGGGTTAGATGTCCACGACATGGAAGATCTAGGAGATTTATCAGGCTATGCGGACGGAAGAGAAAGAAGCGATCGCTTTGGCTTAGCCTTCCTTCGACTCGATCGACCGTTAGCAGCAGGGATGGTTGTAACGATTGAACCAGGATTCTATCAGGTACCTGCAATCTTGAACGATAAGAAGAATCGCGATCGCTACGCTAATACGGTCGACTGGGAGAAACTAGAACAGTTCAAGGACGTTCGAGGCATTCGTATAGAAGACGATATCTTGATAACCTCTACAGGCAACGAAATTTTGAGCCAGGCGCTTCCAACGTCGGTTCAAGCTATTGAAAGTCTAGTTCAGCCCGACTGAATTCTTTATGCCAGTTAAGACCCCTTTGGTTGCTAGTTCTTGGAGTTAATTAGTCAATACGATAATTTCCTAGAAAAGTAGCCCTAGAAAAGCAACCCTAGAAAAGCAACCTTAGATCCGATAGAGAATTCACTACCTGTTTCAAAACATCAACAACATTTCTGAGCGCACGGCTTGGATACAGCTTTGAGGAGGGCGTCCTATCTTCTACGCAGCTGTCGCGACAGCAACCTCATCTTTAGCCTCTCTAGTTGCGATGACATCCTCAATTTGAGCTTCGATTTGGTCTTTCACAATCTGACGATATTCTAGAAAATGCTCAATCTGAGCACAGACAGTAAGATAGCTAGCGACACCACCTCGGTTGTGCTTAAACATTTCCCATAGATAAATCCAGAAAGTAGAACGCGTTTTTCTCTCTATACCTTGTTTCCAACAAACAATTGCTAACGCTTTTACCAAGTGCCAGTTGAACGGCTCTTTGGCTGAATCTGGCTTTGGTGGACGTTTGTTTTCATTGTGGCAGGGTGCTTCGCCTAATATACGGTAGTGGCGATAGCAGCGGTCTAGGTACTTTTGTGGATCGTATAGGTTCCAGAAAGCGTCTACATATTCTTGCGCAACCTCTTCTACCGGACGGGTTGGGACGAAGTTCATCAGCGTCGTTTGGTGAATATTTGCACTCTCTTTTCCGGCGAGCAGTCTATCTTCTTTTTCTAGCCGCTTCCACAGTGCGGTATCCGGTAGCGCCTGGAGCATACTAAAGAGCGCAGTAGGAACAGAACATTTCTCAACAAACTGGACAATGCGATCACCCGCCCCTTTCTTCTCACCATCAAAACCAATGATAAAGCCCGCCATCACCCGGATACCGCTGCTAGCGATCTTATGGATCGACTCGCTAAGCGGGTCGCGGTTATTCTGAAACTTCTGGGTTAGCGCCAAGCTAGCTTCATCTGGGGTCTCTACTCCTAGGAACACCGCGCCAAAATTACAGGCCGTCATCAGATCCATCAGCTCTTGATCTTGAGCTAGATCGACCGACGCCTCCGTGGAAAAAGTAAACGGATAGCCCTTTTCTTTCATCCAAGGCACTAGCGCTTTTAGCATCAGCTTCACGTTGCGCTTATTGCCAATGAAGTTGTCGTCTACCATGAAGATACTGCGCCGCCAACCCAAGTCGTACAGCAGCTCTAGTTCAGAAATCAGCTGCTCGGGGCTTTTCGTCCGAGGCTTGCGACCATACAGCACAATAATGTCGCAAAACTCACACTGAAACGGACAGCCACGAGAAAACTGGATTGCCATCTCTGAGTAAGCATCTAGCTTGAGTAGATCAAAACGAGGCACCGGGCTCGTACTGACATCAGGCCGCTCTAACGCTCTAAAAGTCCCTTCTGTCTCGCCTCTCTCAAGCGCTTCTACTAGCATGGGCAAAGTGATTTCGCCCTCGTCTAGCACACGAAAATCAGCACCCGCTTCTGTTACTTCATGAGCAAGGGCAGTCGCATACGGACCACCTACCGCCACAGGCTTACCTCGACGCTTGGCTTCCTTGATCTGAGCGAGCATATCTGGCTTTTGCACAATCATGCCTGAAAATATCACCAGCTCGGCCCAGTCCCAGTCGCTTTCGGCTAGCGCTTCGACGTTGCGATCAACTAGCCGCAGTTCCCAATCATCTGGCAAAATGCCAGCTACAGTCACCAGTCCTAGCGGCGGCAGGATTGCCTTACGACCTGCTAGGGCGATCGCCTTATCAAATGACCAGAAGCTCTTAGGAAATAAAGGATAAATCAGCAAAGCTCTCATAGGAAATACCCATATATAAGGACTGTGAAGGACGCTGACTGCCTATGGCTAAAGCCTGATTTGGTCTAGTGAAGCTAAGTTGCATAAGTTACACATCCGCGCTGTCACTCTAACTTATTGTCGGTAGCACCACCAAAGCACTAGACATCGGCCAATAAAAAATCTGCCCTCTAAAGTAGCTTCGTTGGGTATCTAACTAGTCACTCCTATTCTGAATTCTCACTGATTAATATCTTTCGTAATCAAAGTGGCTATCTACAACTACAACGCTCAGAAACGCTGGCAGCTATAAAGGTGTAACCTATCTATGTTCTACTGTTCTAAATGTTGATGGAGAATCTTCTTAACTCCAATCTTCTCCTTTCTTGAGCCATGTAGGCTTAAACACAGACTCTGTTTGATGGATCACTCGCGTCTTCGCAAATAGTTCGTCTTCGCTCAAACCTAACTTCGACAACATTTTATCCAAATCAGCTTGAATATCACGGGCCCCCTGAAATCCGTCGTAGCGCACCCGCAGCCGAGCTAGCTCGGCTAGGCTTAGGCTATCCGTTGGACCCGCCATGATGGTATTGAGAGTTTCACGATCTTTCTTGTATTGGGGGTGAAGATAGTCTTTGTTGGTCATCGGTTGTTCGTCGTAGACAAGCACTAGAGGTTTATTCAGAAGGTTCATTCAGTTGGAATTTAGAATGTTGGCGTGATGTCGGATATGGTCGCCCATAAAGGTTGAAATAAAGTAGTAGCTGTGATCGTATCCAGGCTGTCGCCGCAGGGTTATCGGCTGGCCAGCTTGCTCACAAGCGCTCTTAAACACCTCTGGCATCAGCTGACCCGCAGCTAGAAACGGGTCGGCTTCGCCCTGATCGATCAATATAGGAGCGCGACTATCTCTCCCTACTTTTACAAGTTCTGTGGCGTCATACGCTGCCCACTTGTCGGACTTTTCACCGAAGTATCCAGTGAAGGCTTTCTTTCCCCATGGGCACTGAGATGGCGCTGCGATAGGTGCAAACGCAGAAATTGAAGCATACTGCTCTGGGTTCTTCAAGCCGCAGATTAAAGCGCCGTGCCCTCCCATCGAATGGCCAAAGATGCCTGCCGGGCCTGAGCGTACTGGCAGTTCAGCGGAAATTAGCTCAGGCAGTTCTTTAGTCACATAGTCATACATCTGATAGTGTTGCGCCCAGGGATCTACAGTTGCATTCACATAGAAGCCTGCACCCGAACCAAAGTCCCAGTCATCATCTTCACCGGGGATGTCAGTGCCGCGAGGACTAGTATCTGGAGCAACTAGAATCAGTCCGTGCTCAGCGGCATACCGTTGTGCGCCCGCCTTTTCGATGAAGTTTTTCTCTGTACAGGTCAATCCAGATAGGTAATACAATACGGGTACAGAATCGGCTTCTGCTTGGGGCGGTACATACACTACTAAATTCATCTCGCAGTCGCAGGCTATCGAGCGATGAGCATAAAACCGGGTAGTTCCGCCAAAGCTTTGGGCGCGCGACTTTTCTTTTAAGCTCAACTTTTCTAGGCTCATAGATACGTCTTCTCAAGTTGATTCAGCTGGCTGTCGTTATCTCGATACCTAGCCGTTATTCCAGTCTCTAATCGTACAAAACCACACTGCGAATAGACTCACCGCGATGCATGAGATCAAAGGCGTCGTTGATCTTTTCTAGAGGCATGGTATGCGTGATCAAATCGTCAATGTTGATTTTGCCATCCATGTACCAATCCACAATTTTGGGCACATCTGTTCGGCCCCTCGCACCACCGAATGCACTACCTTTCCACACTCGCCCAGTTACTAGCTGAAAAGGGCGAGTACTAATTTCTGCGCCTGCTTCGGCGACGCCGATAATTGTGCACACGCCCCATCCTTTATGGCAGCACTCTAAAGCCTGACGCATCACATTAACGTTGCCGATGCACTCAAATGAATAATCTGCCCCGCCGTCGGTCAGCTCTACTAGATGCCCGATCAAATCGCCTTCAATTTCTCGGGGATTGACGAAATGGGTCATGCCAAACTTTTCTGCGATCGCTCGCTTATCAGAATTGATGTCTACCCCTACAATCTTGTCAGCACCTACCATCTTCGCGCCTTGAATTACATTTAGCCCAATGCCGCCAAGACCAAACACCACAACAGTCGCGCCCGCCTCTACTTTGGCCGTAAATATCACCGCGCCAATTCCAGTTGTCACCCCACAGCCGATGTAGCAAACCTTATCGAACGGCGCATCAGAGCGGATTTTCGCCAGTGAGATTTCAGGTACCACCGTATAGTTTGCAAACGTGGACGTGCCCATGTAGTGATAGATAGGCTTTCCTTCGAGCGAAAATCGGCTGGTGCCATCCGGCATTAGTCCCTTTCCCTGAGTTGCTCGAACCGCCTGACATAGGTTTGTCTTTTGACTGAGGCAATAAGCGCACTGTCGACACTCTGCCGTATACAGAGGAATCACATGGTCTCCAGGCTTAAGACTCTTTACTTCAGGTCCTACTTCTCGAACGATGCCAGCGCCCTCATGACCCAGAATTGACGGAAAAATTCCTTCTGAATCTTTACCAGACAGCGTATATGCGTCAGTATGACAAATGCCAGTTGCCTTGATCTCGACTAATACTTCACCCGCTTTTGGCCCTTCTAGCTGTACCGTTTCAATACTTAGCGGTTGATTGGCTTCAAATGCTACTGCTGCCTTCACGTCCATAAATCGAGCTCACTCAATTCAAGTATCAATCCGAGCATTATCTATCGAGGTGGTTAGGAAAAAACAGAGCTAGGACACAAATCAAAATGAACCAACAGTGAATAGGGACTTTAAGATCACTGACGAGCTTAGAGCAGACTCATCAAAATCAGCCGGAACCTAACCCGCTGCTATCGACAAAGAGCCGATCACAAAACAAAACCGTCGGCCTAGTCGCTATAGCTTTCGTAGAGTTGCTTAGGACAGGCTCATCGGCTAAAACGTTACAGAGCATCTGCTAACCCACCTAGTAACTCACCCACGTGGTAACTATAGACCACAAGACATGACAGATCACGAGACATGACACTAGCGAAAGTATCTGCGTCGCCTCAACAAGTGCCAACTCAACAGGTTGTGAGGAAAGCACCTACCCGGAAATTCAAATTCGGCGAACTTGTCCTCGGGTTAGCTACGAGTCTCGCCATCTTGGCACAGGCTGAGATCGCTTTTGCGGGAGTTTGTCGAGCGGACCTGCCTGGGAAAATCGATGCGATCGCCGACAAATACACCCTAGACGGCACAGATATTGGCATCCTCATCGAAGATCTCACTCCTGATACTCGCGCCCTCTACGCTCGCAACGCTCAAGAAAAACTTGTCCCTGCCTCTAATGTTAAACTCCTTACCACGGCTGCAGCCTTGCAAGCTCTTGGTCCTGACTTCAGCATACGGACATCGGTCTATGGTCAGCCGGATGCAGCTATTCAAGATCTTTACGTAGTCGGACGCGGCGATCCGACTTTCACTAGCTATCAAATCAACCTACTCTCTAGCCAGCTAAAGCAAAAAGGCGTTCGCCGAGTCAACAGCCTGACCGCCGTCGATAACCACTTTACTGGCCCTGTGGCTAATCCCTACTGGGACGAAGAAGATTACCGCGCGGGCTACGGCGCGGTTGCGAATAGTCTCATCCTAAACCGCAACGAGCTAGGCTTCACCGCTATTCCAAACGGTATTGGTCAGCTATTGAGCATCGTTTGGGACCGCCCTGAATTTGTTCAAGGCTGGCGTATTGAGAACAACACGCGTACTGTCGGTGATGGCAACGAATTTATCGATGCCGGGCAAAAACCTGGACTAAAAGTGATGGACGTGCGCGGACAGCTGATCGCAGGTACTGCTTCTGAAAATACTTCTATCGCCCTACTCGATCCAGGTAGCTACTTTGCCGAACAGTTTCAACAGAGTCTCAGTGCCTACGGACTAGGGAATGCCTCCGTTCAAGTCACGACGACTAGCCCGCCTGAGGGGACAGTCGAACTTGCCGCTATTGAGTCCCCGCCGCTACGGGCCTTTATCGATCCGACAAATCTCTACAGCGTGAATATCTATGCTGAGGCCATGATCAAAACTTTGGGCCGTAGCCTAGTGCCTGAAACAGGTAATGCCTATACCGCTGGCGCGATCGCCGTAGGCAGCGTTCTCACCGAACTAGGTGTCTCTCCAGACGGCATCTCTATTGTGGATGGATCTGGCCTTTCTAAACAAAACAAAGTCACACCCGAGGCCTTTGTCGAGACCCTTCAGGTGATGGCTAGGACTGAAAATGCAACGACTTATCGCAACTCTCTAGCGGTTGCTGGAAGCAGCGGTACCTTACGCAATCGCATGCAAGGAACCTTGGCGGAAGGTCGATTTCAAGGGAAAACTGGCACCCTTAGCAACACCTACACTTTGAGCGGCTATCTAAACCCACCGAATCATCCGCCGTTAGTACTCAGCATTTTGATCAACAACACAGATGCTTCCGGGCGAGATGTTCGTGGTTCAATCGACCAGATCGTTACTTATGCAGCCAGTTTAGACGACTGCTAGCGCGTCTCTGCCATACAGGAGTCGGAATAGCAGTGCATACAAGCCAGTGATAAAGTCGCTGATGGGCCTGCTAGTATATGATGCTATTGGCTGCGTATCTAGTCTGCGCTCTTGCCAGAGGCATGATTATTGTGTTTCAAACAGCTGACGATATGCTCTTAGACTAGGTTCGTAGGTTGTAAGTGCTACCTGTGAGAAAAGGGCACCCACCCTACCAATTGCCTCTAGGCATTTGCATTTGCTTGATGATGTCCTTTGAATCTCTCGGTCTGCGGACTGAAATTTTGCGTGCGATCGCAGACCAAGGCTATACCGATCCTACTCCGATACAAGTCCAATCGATTCCTCTTGTCATTGCCGGTCATGATGTGATGGCTAGCGCCCAAACCGGCACTGGCAAGACAGCTGGCTTCACGCTCCCTCTGCTGCAGCGGCTATGCGAAGGGTTACCTCTCCAAACATCGCCTACTCGCAATCAAACCTCGATCAGATCTGATGCATCCCGAAACGGAACTTCTAGACCTATCCTACGGAAGCGTAAAGGGTCCGTTTCGCGCGGCGACCACAGGCCCATTCGCGCCTTAATCGTCACACCCACAAGAGAGCTGGCCGCCCAGATCGGCGAAAACGTCAACGCCTACAGCAAGTATCTACCCGTCCGTTCTACCGTGATTTTCGGCGGCGTCAAGATTAACCCTCAGATCTCCAAGCTGCGCCAGGGTGTTGATATTTTAATCGCGACGCCAGGTCGACTGCTTGATCATGTCGGTCAGCGAACTGTGGATCTTTCGCAAGTCGAAGTATTGGTACTAGATGAAGCCGATCGGATGTTGGATATGGGTTTTATCCACGATATTCGGAAGATCTTGGCACTCGTGTCAGAAGAGCGGCAAACACTGCTATTTTCTGCGACTTTCTCTAAACCGATCAAAAAGCTAGCCGATAGTTTTTTGCGATCGCCCAAGACTATTGAAGTCGCTCGCCAGAACGCCACTGCCGATACTGTTGATCAGGTCGTCTATCCGGTTGATCGCGTTCGCAAGAGTGAACTGCTCTCTTTTATCATTGGCTCGCGCAACTGGCAGCAAGTACTTGTTTTCACTCGGACCAAACACGGTGCTAACAGACTCACCAAACACCTTCAAAAAGATGGGCTCACCGCCGCCGCCATCCATGGCAACAAAAGCCAGGGAGCCCGTACCCGTGCTCTTGCTGCCTTCAAGGCTAGGGATGTGCGAGTACTAGTTGCAACAGATATTGCCGCTCGCGGACTAGACATTGATCTTCTGCCTCATGTTGTGAATTTTGAGCTGCCGAACGTAGCTGAAGACTATGTACACCGAATAGGCAGAACCGGACGGGCTGGCAATGAAGGGCAGGCAGTTTCGCTAGTTTGCGTCGATGAAAAAGACCTATTGCGTGGCATCGAACGACTGCTAAGGCGAGATATTCCAAGAGAAGTGATCCCAGGATATGAGCCCGATCCGTCTATTCCGCCAGAGCCTATCCCTAATGGACGTAACAACCCAAGGGGGGGTAGTCGTAGTAGCAATGGCGGAAAAGGAAGACAGGGTCGCTCTCGCAGCTCTCGTCCTAAAGCTTCACGGCCCTCAACATCTAAGCCTGTGCTTAAGGGCCGCCGCGCCTCTAGTTAGCCAATTTACGCTAATGCAGCAACTAGTTAGCCAATTTGCGCTGATGCAGCAACGGCCAATCTCTATCAAAAATTGAAGGGGTCATCATGCTTGAAGCGGTTACGAGCCTTGACGTAGTTTCTCTAGAACGCTCTGATCTTCCATGGTGGTAGCATCACCTACGACGTCTTCGCCGCTGGCGAGGTTACGTAAGAAGCGGCGGATAATCTTGCCAGAGCGGGTTTTAGGCAGAGCATCGGTGAATTGAATTTCTCCAGGCCGAGCGATCGCGCCGATCTCTTTTACCACATGCTGCTTCAGCTCACCTTTTAGCTCATCACTCACCGAATACGTCCCTTCTAGCGTCACGAACGCATACACGTCCTCGCCTTTGATCTCATCCTTACGACCGACGACCGCTGCTTCAGCCACTGCCGGATGCGACACTAGCGCCGATTCAATTTCCATCGTGCCAAGCCGATGACCCGACACATTGAGGACATCATCCGTACGGCCCATCACCCAAAAGTAGCCATCGGCATCCTTACGCGCGCCGTCCCCAGCAAAATACAGGTACTTTCCATCTTTGGGTGGAATATGCTCCCAATAGGTTCGCCGAAATCTAGCGTCGTCTCCATACACCGTGCGCATCATGCTAGGCCAAGGGTGCTTCACCACCAGATAGCCGCCTTCATTGACGCCAACTGGATTACCCTCAACGTCCACTACATCTGCCAAAATACCGGGGAAAGGTTTCGTCGCAGAGCCTGGTTTAGTCGGCGTTGCTCCCGGCAGCGGCGTCAGCATAAAGCCGCCCGTTTCGGTCTGCCACCAGGTATCTACAATCGGACAGCGATCGCCCCCGATCACCTTGCGATACCACATCCAGGCTTCCGGGTTAATGGGCTCACCAACAGTGCCTAGAATCCGCAACGAAGACAAATCGCGTGCCTTCGGTTCCGCATCGCCCATTTTCATAAAGGCGCGAATCGCAGTCGGCGCCGTATAGAAGATAGTGACGCCATACTTTTCTACAACATCCCAAAAAGCGCCAGGATTAGAAGGTCTTGGGGCCCCTTCATACATCAAAGTAGTGGCTCCGTTAGAAAGCGGGCCATACACAATGTAGCTGTGGCCCGTAATCCATCCCACATCTGCTGTACACCAATACACATCGTCATCTTTGATATCAAAGGTCCATTTGAACGTCATATGGGTGTAGAGGTTGTAGCCGGCGGTGGTGTGAACGACGCCCTTGGGTTTACCAGTGGTGCCGCTGGTATAGAGAATGAAAAGGAGATCTTCGCTATCCATAGGTTCGGCTGGGCAGTCAGTAGAAGCAGATGGCTTCACATCGTGCCACCACACATCACGCCCTTCTGTCCAGTCAACCGCTTGGCTCGTGCGCTGTACAACTAGGACGTTAGCAACCGAAGGGACCGCATTGTTTTCTAGAGCTGCATCGACCGCGGGCTTAAGTCCCATTGGCTTATCTTTACGGAAGCCGCCGTCGGCAGTGATCACCACCTTGGCTTCGGCGTCATTGAGGCGATCGCGCAGCGCCTCCGCGCTAAACCCACCAAATACCACCGTATGCGCCGCACCGATGCGTGCGCAGGCTAACATTGCCATCGCCGCTTCTGGAATCATCGGCATATATAGACCAACGCGATCGCCTTTCTGCACGCCTAAATCTTTGAGCACATTGGCCATCTGACACACTTCTGCATGCAGCTCAGCGTACGTTAGCTGACGAGAATCACCCGGTTCTCCCTCCCAGATCAGCGCCGTCTTATCCCGCTTGTCTGTAGTCAGATGCCGATCTAGACAGTTATGCGAAATATTGATCTTGCCACCGACAAACCACTTAGCAAACGGTGGCTGCCAATCTAACACCGATTCCCATTTCTCAAACCAATCTAGCTCCTCTTCAGCCAGCTTTGCCCAAAATCTAGCTGGATCAGCCGCCGCCTGATCACAGAGCTGCTGATAAGTCTCCATATTTGGGATACGAGCTTTCGCTGAAAACGCTGCGGGCGGTTCAAATACCCGCTGCTCCTGCAAAATTGATTCGATGGTGGAGTCTGCCATGGGAAATAAGCCTTGATGCAGTAGAAAGAAGATCTTCAAAAACCATACTGCGTTTATTCATAGCTTGGGTACTAGATCGCCGTTCCGTAATATCTTTGGAACAAAGTTAACTTTGGAACAAAATTTAGTTCTGTTCTGCCTCACAAGACTGCCTAACCTTATGGACTGTCTCTCTAAAGGACTCTATAGGGCCCACCAGAACCCCACCCTTTGCGATCAGCGGCGTCATAGCGGTGTAAGGGAATCTTTCCTTTAGCAGCGTCCCTTTTATTCGCTAGCGCTGGGCAGTTTCGCCCTATACGTTTTGCATAGACTTCGCGTACTATGTCTATGGGTGAATATTCATGGCCTAGAACATGTCTCTTCCTTATGCAATTTTGGCGGCGCTGTTCAACGAAACTTGCAGCGGCTATGACCTGGTTAAGCGCTTCAACAAATCAGTAGAATGCTTTTGGAGTGCTAGCCATCAGCAGATATACAAAGCACTGGCAAGGTTGGAAGAAGATGAACAGATCTCTTCTGAAAAAATTGAACAGGAAAATCGACCGAATAAAAAGCTTTACACAGTGACTGAGCGCGGACGACAGCTTTTGCAGGCGTGGATCGGCCAGGCAGAAGAAGAGAGCACGCCGTTAAAGTCGGAGCTGTTAGTGAAGCTATCGGTAGGTCATGCAGTGCCCACAGAGACTTTATTGTCGATGCTAGAGGTCTATTATCAACAGCACCGGGAACGCCTGAAGAGCTATCAAGGCGTTGCTAGGCAGTATGAACAAGTGCCACAAATGTCTCGTGAAAGCCAGTTTCAGTATTTGGCACTGCGGGCAGGCATCCGGCAGCAACTAGCCTGGGTAGCCTGGTGTGAGGAGGTCATGGGATTTCTAGGGCAGTCCATAGAGCAGCCAATTACTCAGCCAGCGGCCGTTCGTGGTGAGTCTAGTCGAGAAACCTCCTTAGGCTGAAGTCTCTGACACTGTTCACACAGCCCGAAGAATTCTAGGGTGTGATAGAAAATTTGAAAGTGATGAGACTCAGTTAGATGGGTTTCTAGACCATGCACCGGACATTCGTCCATTTCAGCAGAGTGCCCACAGCGAACACAGGTCAGATGGTGGGTATCGGCCTGGACAAGACTGTAGAGAGACTCACCACTAGGCAGCGTGCGGACTTGAATTGCGCCTTCTTGTTTCAATGACTCAAGGGCGCGGTAGACAGTTGCTAAGCCGATGCTACTTTTTTCTTGCCTCAGCTGAATGTGTAGATCTTGAGCTGAGATAGCTTCTTTTAGCCGCTTGATCAGCTCAAGAATTTGGGTCTGGCTTCGGGTACGGTGGCTTTTCATTCGCCTTTGCGGAGATCTTTTAGAGTGAGTTGATAGGTAGGGCCTGATTACGCCTTCGATTACACCTTAGTCTATAGAAGAATATTGAGGGGAGATTAAATAAGGTAGGATCACTTGTGTTCTTTTGGATCTATCGCCGTGACGCAATCTGCTGATGTTCAATTCTACCAAGCGAAGGTTTATGTGACTTTGCGGCCTTCCGTACTAGATCCAGCAGGGACGGCTGTACGCTCTGGATTGAGTCATATGGGCTACGACAATGTGTCCAAAGTTCGGATTGGCAAATACATTGAGGTGGATTTGACTGCTAGAAGTAAGGCACTAGCGCAAGAGCAGTTAGATAGAATCTGCAATCAGCTGCTAGCCAATCCGGTGATCGAAAATTACTGCGTGGAAGTTTTTGAAGCAGCATAGGAAGGCAACGGTATGAATTTCGGTGTGATCGTTTTTCCAGGGGCAAATTGCGATCGCGATATTGCCTACATCATCCGCGATATTCTCGGTCAGCCCACTCGTATGGTCTGGCACGAAGAGAGCGATCTTACTGACCTAGATGTGGTGGTAGTACCAGGTGGATTTAGCTACGGTGACTATCTACGCTGTGGAGCGATCGCGCAGTTTTCTCCGGCCATGCGCGCCACCGTAGAGCACGCCCAGCAAGGCAAGCTGGTGATGGGTATCTGCAACGGTTTTCAGGTTCTAACCGAGATGGGCCTATTACCGGGGGCACTAGTGAGGAATCGGGACTTGCACTTCGTATGCGATCGCGTTCCCATTCGAGTAGAACGAGCCGATCTTCCCTGGACTCAGGGCTACCATAAGGACCAAGTGATTACGCTACCCATTGCACATGGCGAAGGCTGCTACTTTGCAGAATCTGACACTATCAAATCTTTAGAAGACCATAACCAGATTCTCTTCCGCTATTGCAATCACCTAGGAGAAGTCAACGAAGCAGCCAACCCTAACGGCTCACTTAGTAACATTGCTGGTATTTGTAATCAAGCAGGTAACGTCCTTGGAATGATGCCTCATCCAGAGCGAGCAGCCGATAAAGCACTCAACCACACCGACGGACTTGCTTTATTCGAAGGGCTGTTACAGACAGCGATGGCTGTAGCTTAAGCTGAGAATACCTTAAGCTAGTTAGCACCAAAGCAAAAAGTCACTTTGCCTACGTCTATACAAGGGTTGCAGCCAGTATGTTGTGCTTTGGCCAAGACCTTAGCCAGGTAGTCAAAGCTATAGAGAAGAACTCAATCTACAGCTAACTACAGCTAATTGACCTGCAGCCTTCTGGTAACGACAGTGACACCATCTTCACGGACTAGCAGCGCAGAAACCCAACGACTATCTGGTGAGTTAGGCGCTTCTCCAATCTTAAACAAACCGCCGGCTGAAAGCAGCTCCAACTCAACCGGACGACCCGCGAAGAAGTCAGTCGAAGTTACACCTTCATCAATCACCCCGCCAAGTAGGTAGCGATTGCCAAGCGGTTCTAGCACAATGGCGTCAAAGTCGTAGTTTTCGCCACTTTCTACCTGCTCGGCTAGAATTACTGAGACAGAGGGCGGGCTTTCACCTGATGTGGTCTGGTTGCGCTCTGAGAGAGTCTCCTGAGAAATAATCTTGCCGTCCTGGTAAGTCTGCCGCGAACGAATGACAGATTCTAGCGCTTTACTCTGACCACTCTCAATTTGAGTGCCGCTGACGTAAGTGACCGTCTCGGCAAGGAACCCATCTGAGGTAGGCTCCCATGATTGCAGCTCTACTCGGTATGACAGGGTTGTGTATCTCTCCCAGAAGGTCTGTAATGCGGCTTCTAGGGTGTCGTAGGTAAAGCCATCTTCGTTAGTAAAGGAAGGACTATAGCCATCCATCACTGCGCTTAGATCCCTATTGGAGGCAGCGGTCTCCATACTTTCGATAGCGGTAGTCAGTTCTGAAGGGGCACTATCGGCAGGAATGGCTTTGGCGGCAGAGACAGCGCCGAGGCTAATAGCGAATCCACTGGCTATGCCGATCATGATAGGAGATGCTATCTGTTGGCATTTAGATCGAAATTGAAGCCAAGAGCGGCATAGAGCCATGAATTTAAGTATCCTTCTTTTTAGAGTTCTTCTAGCAGCTGATTCTAGCCACTAATTTTGAGGGGTTAAGGAGTCAGGGGCGAATGGGTTGGCAGATGGTACCTTAAACCAAGGTAACTTGAAAATTATATCAATACGGTATTTGACTAGAGTATGCCGTTGCAAGGGGTCAGTTTTATGGGTGAGGGGTTACTGGTACAAAAGGTTGATGATACCTCCGGCAAGCCCAAGCGAATGCCGAAGCTTTTGATCGCAGCGAGTGGGACGGGCGGCCATTTGTTTCCGGCGATCGCGACGGCTCAGCAGCTCTCTGACTATACAATCGAGTGGCTAGGTGTGCCTGATCGTTTGGAAACAGAGCTCGTACCTGGTGCTTACAAACTCCACACGGTGAAGATGGGCGGCGTCCAGGGCAAATTAGGCCTTAGTACCGTTAAGCAGCTAGCTCGGTTTACAACGGCAACAATGCAGGTGCGCCGGTTGTTAAAGCGTGGCCAGTTTCAAGGCGTCTTTACAACAGGTGGGTATATTGCTGCGCCGGCAATTCTAGCGGCGCGATCTTTAGGGCTGCCGGCAGTGCTGCACGAGTCGAATGCGCTGCCGGGTAAAGTCACTCGTTTTTTGAGCGGTTGGTGTACCACGGTGGCGGTGGGGTTTGCTGAGGCGATTGAGCATCTACCCAAGGCGCAGACGGTCGTGGTAGGAACGCCTGTGCGATCACAGTTTCTAGATGCGCTGAAGAACGAACAAAGCAGCTTATCCGATCTGGGTATTTGCGATCAAAAGCCTCTAATTGTGGTCTTAGGCGGCAGTCAGGGGGCAGTGGCCATCAATCGGCTCGTGCGAACCGCCGCCCCTGCCTGGTTAGAAACAGGCGCTCGGATTGTGCATATCACAGGA
Organism: Synechococcus sp. PCC 7335; assembly: GCF_000155595.1. Taxonomy (NCBI): domain Bacteria; kingdom Bacillati; phylum Cyanobacteriota; class Cyanophyceae; order Synechococcales; family Synechococcaceae; genus Synechococcus; species Synechococcus sp. PCC 7335. The sequence goes on from NZ_DS989904.1 coordinate 4,688,973, forward strand.
TCGAATGATCCAGACGCGGATAGTTTTGAACATGCCCGCTATGTCCATCGCCCTTTCTATAGCGATATGGCGGCGCTGTTTGGCAGAGCAAGCCTAGTCGTCAGCCGAGCAGGCGCAGGGACTTTGATTGAGCTAGCGGTGACAGGAACGCCGTCGGTTTTGATTCCGTATCCATTTGCGGCAGAAGATCACCAGACATTTAATGCGATCGCCTTCCAAAAAGCGGGCGCAGCGCAGCTTTATCAACAGTCCGAGCTCTCAGCAGATAAGCTGCAATCGATTGTGATAGATCTGTTGAACTCGCCTGGGCAGCTTGAGCGGATGGCGATGGCGGCACGTGGACTAGCGACAGTTGATAGCGCAGCTCAAATGGCCAAGATTATCTCGGCTCAGCTATCAGCCACCTAATCATCAGCTCTCTAGTTTGAAAGCTTAAACCAGAAGAGTGAGCTATCTTCTGTTCAAAGCAGAGGTTAAAGCATGGGACATTTCTGTTTGCTTTCTTCTATTTTTCTTTGCAACAGCGGGGTGTTTCCTAAGTAGGGCTGTCTGTAGAGTCGCTCGAATTCTCGGTTGAAGTGGGCAGCGACTGTAGGGTTGCGAATGACTAGCAGGGTTTCGTCATTTTTAGCGTTAGCGGCATGGCTCCAATTTTGAGAGCCCACGATGACAGTGGTGTCGTCAATAATAGCGAATTTGTGATGAAGTTTGTCGCCTTCTAGGAGGCGGGGGGAGCCCACCGCTGTGATCGGCGTTTGCCAGGGACGATTCTGTGCCTCAATTTTGCAGCGGTGATCGGGTAGTGAGATGCCTAGCATGTCCAAGGCCTCGCTGTAGTTGCGATAGACAAAGCCAGGATCGATTAGAAGGCGAAGAGCGGTACCGGTTTTGACTTTGTATTCTAGCTGGTTGGCAATGCGCTGCTCTGAAAAGACGAAAAGCGCTAGATCAATACTGCTGTTCGATTGGGCCAAAGTACGAGAGATTAATCCATTGACGCTTTTTTCCCAAGGTACTTTTGAGGTCGTCGGAGAGAACTGAACAGTGATAGTGCCAGTAGATAGCTCAGTGACTTGTTCCGAGCGAGGCGGCTTTTGCAAACCAAACTGACTGTCTAGGTTGCCACTGGGACCATCGCCCCACATAAGATTGAATTCATCAGTGAATTGTAGCGCGATCGCCCTACTGTCGATCTTCAAAAAGACATTAGCATTGCCCCGACTGTCCGGTTCGTTAGCATCTCCATGAACGCCTGAGAAAGTCAGGTTTGCCGATCCCGTTAGGACCCATCGCCCATCGATCACCAGAAACTTATGATGCATCAAGCCACTGCCTTTTGAACCATCAGCAGTGTCGTCAATCCGTAAAATTTGAGCGTCCTTTATCAGCGTCAGTGCTTCTAGCTGTTCGGCCTCAAGCTTCGCGTACTGGTTTTCTAGAATCAGACGCACTGTCACGCCACGACGACTGCTATCGACTAGCGCCTGGGCGATCTGTGGAAGGTTTAGGGCCTGCACGGCAATGTCAACTGTCTGAGTCGACTGCTCTATCGCAGTAATGATAAGCGCTTCGATATTGTCGCCGTGACGCTCTATCTGACGGTAGGGCTCGGTGTAGACATTGGCTTCGGATTGATTGAAGAAGACTTGAATATAGGGATCTTGCGGTAAGGGTTCGACAAGCGGTTGAAGGCCGCGGTTAGAGGCCCAGAGACGCCATAAGCTGCTACTCGCTAGCAGTAGAATCAGTAAACTCAACAGCTGGTGGCGGCGATCGCGAAGAAAACCCTGATTCACAAAACGGACACAAATGGCGGCTCCTGTTTAGTTATTCCCCCTAGGCTGGGGAAGCAACCCCCTATAATCACTAGAGATCCTTACTTGCTGAGTTTGCCGATGCTGACGCCCGACCAGTTTCTAGTTGCGACCGGATATTTTGCGATTGGTACAATCGCCTTTGGCCTGCTCACAGCCCTTTCGTTCCTGTTGAAGTGGGGCATTCGATTTCGATTGGTAGGCGCAACAGGCTTTATGGGCGTACTAACAGCAGGACTGTTCGGCCTTAGCTTTCAGCCACTAACGCGGGCGCAGATCCCAGGGGCAGTTCCCTACACTACGGTGTTTGATTCTGGATCGTCACAAATCGTGATTGCAGTGCCAAACACTATTACCCGCACTCAGCTAGAAGCGACCCTAGAACAAGCAGCGAGTAACTTGCTTAAACCTAGTCGACTAAGCGCGGCAGGTCAGCGGCCCTTAATTCGAGCCCGCGCGATCGCTCATCGCGACGGCATCTCGGATCTGCTCTACTTGGGCTCTGTCAGACCCGGCAAAGGTAACACACCAGAAGATCGCGCTCCCATTATTGAGATTTACCCAGACAAATTGGCAAAGGCAAATAACGCTGCGGCATAATTTGGTTGCATAATTGTAGAGGGCTATACGGTAATTTTTCTATGGCACTATCCCCTGCTTTTCCAATTCTCAACATCGCCCCTGCTCAGGTCATTCGCGGTAGCGGTGTGTTGGCTAAAAGCGGTGAGCTATTGGCACGGATGGGCACGCGGCCACTGCTCGTTGGCGGTAGTCAAAGTTTGCCAAAGGCACAGCCTTTCCTCGCTCCCGCCCTATCAGGACTAGAGAGCGCCACCGCCACCTATACAAAAGACTGTAGCGAAGTTGCCCTGAGCGCTTTGCACCAGGCGGCTGAGAACCATGGCGCTGATTTTATTGTTGGTATCGGCGGCGGCAAAGCACTAGATGCAGCCAAACTCCTGGCCTATCAGCGGCAGCTAGCGGTTGTGACGGTGCCGACTTCCGCAGCGACCTGTGCAGGTTGGACAGCGCTTTCTAACGTCTATTCAGAAGCGGGGGCGTTTTTGTACGATGTGGGGTTGCCAAAGTGCCCAGATGCGATTGTGCTCGACTACGACCTGGTAGCGACTGCACCACAGCAGACGCTAGTCGCTGGAATTGGAGATGCGATCGCCAAATGGTACGAAGCCTCTGTTAGCAGCGGCCATTCTCCTCACACGATGGTTATCGGCGCAGTTCAGCAGGCGCGCGTCTTACGAGATATTCTTTTTCAAAAATCTGCAGCTGCGATCGCTAACCTAGGTAGCGATGACTGGGCAGAAGTGGTCGATGCTAGCGTGCTCATGGCAGGCGTCATTGGGGGTATGGGAGGCGCTCAGTGTCGTACGGTCGCTGCTCATGCGGTTCACAACGGCCTGACGCATGTAGCCCCGCATGGCACCCTCCATGGAGAGAAAGTTGCCTATGGCATCTTGGTGCAGCTCCGACTAGAGGAAATGGCAGCTAATAATTCGCTAGCAGCAACGGCTCGACAACAGCTAATTCGATTTTATGATTCGCTTGGTTTGCCAACTTCACTAGCTGATATGGGTATGGATCAGTTGACGCTCGCCCAGCTAAAGCAGGCTGCTACGGTCGCTTGCAAAGAAGGATCAGACATTCACCATCTGCCTTTTCCTGTACAACCCGATCAGCTCATGGCGGCAATGGTCTCTACAACAGTCCCCACCGGAGCGGTAGGGCAAAGTGCGCTTAGCCTAGAGACTACTCATTCAAATACCGCTCGCTCAAATATCACTCACTCAAATGCTGTCAGCTCTAACGCTCCCACCTCAAAGTAGCCTAAAGCAACTGCCTATACCTGGTCTACAGAAGACACCCTTGAGCGTTGTCTTCTATACTTCTTGGACGATGATGTCCAAATCATCTCCCTTTGCCGATGCCTAGAGGTAGCTTGAACATGACGTTAGACTGGTTGAAACCTGCTAGAAGGCTTGGTTCACTACCCCCTTATGTATTTGCCCGCCTAGACGAACTGAAGGCAAACGCCAGAGCAGAAGGCGTCGATCTGATCGATCTAGGGATGGGAAATCCGGGTGGGCCAACCCCTGCGCCCGTGGTTGAAGCAGCAATCTCAGCGATTGGCGATGAGAGCAACCATGGCTATCCTCCTTTTGAAGGGACAGCTAGTTTTCGGACAACAATTACCAATTGGTATCACCGTCGCTATGGCGTGACTCTAGATCCTGAGAGTGAAGCCTTACCACTAATGGGATCGAAAGAAGGACTAGGCCATATTGCCATGGCCTATATTGACCCTGGTGATGTCGTTTTGGTACCCACGCCATCTTATCCTGCTCACTTTCGCGGACCGGCGATCGCTGGAGCCGATATCCGCACTATTCCACTCAAGGCCAAAAACAATTGGATAATCGACTTTAACGATATTTCAGCAGCAGATGCCAATGCCGCCAAAGTTCTCTACTTCAACTATCCCAACAATCCCACCGGTGCAGTTGCACCAAGATCTTTCTTCGAAGAGATGGTAGCGTTTGCCCACCGCCATCAAATCTTGTTGATTCACGATCTTTGCTATGCAGAGCTGGCTTTTGAAGGCTATCAGCCCACCAGCCTATTAGAAATTCCTGGGGCCAAAGATATCAGTGTAGAATTTCACACCCTCTCGAAAACCTACAATATGGCCGGCTGGCGTGTAGGCTTCGTCGTTGGCAACCGTCATGTCATCCAAGGCTTACGTACGCTCAAAACTAACCTCGACTACGGCATTTTTTCCGCCCTGCAAACTGCCGCTGAGACAGCTCTAAACTTACCTGATCACTATCTAGAAGAAGTCCAACAGCGCTACTTAGAACGGCGCGATTTCCTGGCGAAGGAACTGGGTACGGTGGGTTGGAATGTAGTGAAACCCAAAGCCACCATGTACTTATGGATTCCTTGTCCACCGGGGATGGGAGCTTCTGACTTCGCACTGTTGTTGTTACAGAAAACGGGTGTCGTGGTAACGCCGGGAACTGCGTTTGGCGAAGGCGGTGAGGGCTATGTGCGAATTAGTTTGATTGCGAAGTGCGATCGCCTTAAAGAAGCTGTTGACAGACTCAGACAAGCGAACATCCGCTATAGCCGAGTCCCCACTAGTGTTTAGCAAATAAGATGCTACGCGACTTTATCCTTGATAGCTCGATACAAGCTCAATACACTTGATAGCGCAATACACTTGTTAGCTCAATACGCTGTGCCTTCATAGTGATACCGAATTGTCGTAGTCTATCGCTTTTGGTTCGATGGCTAAGCGTGGTTCACCCTAGAGACAAACTTACGCTCAGCTCTCATCAATAACGGCGTCGCGGTCTAACAGAAGCAAATTACGCAGTTGGTCCGTGTCGAGTTCTGTCAGCCACTGCTCGCCTGCACCAACGACCTGTTCAGCTAGCGCTTTCTTACTGTTGATCATCTCGTTAATGCGCTCTTCTAAGGTGCCAGTACAGACAAATTTGTGGACCTGGACATTTTTGGTTTGGCCAATACGGAAAGCGCGGTCGGTAGCTTGATTTTCCACGGCGGGATTCCACCAGCGATCAAAGTGAAAGACGTGATTAGCCCGGGTAAGGTTAAGGCCGACACCGCCAGCTTTAAGCGAAAGAATAAAAATTTTGGGACCATTAGGATCGAGCTGGAAGCGATCAACCATTTCTTCTCTCTTATTTTTGGACGTGCTGCCGTAGAGAAAGAGAGATTCGGTGCCAAGGCGATGTTCTAGGTGGCTGCTTAGGAGCTTTCCCCATTCTGCAAACTGGGTGAAGATGAGGGCGCGATCGCCTTCTGCCACTACTTCTTCTAACATCTCATCTAAGCGCTGCAATTTACCCGAGCGTCGAGACTTACCTAAGCTGTCTTGCTGCAAGAATTGCGCTGGGTGATTACAGATCTGCTTTAGCTTGACGAGAAGCCCCAAAATCATGCCGCGCCGCTGTAGGCCCGTAGCTTCATCAATCTCACCGAGAGTACTATCTACCAGCTTCTGATAGAGTCTAGCTTGCTCCGAAGACAGTCCGCAAAAGACGGTCATCTCCTGCTTTTCGGGCAAGTCTTGAATAATGCTGCGATCGGTTTTTAGACGGCGCAAGATGAAAGGTTGGACGAGCGAACGTAGTGTTTTCAGCGAATCTGTGTCCCCATACTTCTCAATCGGTGTCGCAAAGCGCCGCTTAAAGAAATTCAACGGACCTAAATAGCCAGGATTAAGAAAGTCCATGATTGCCCATAGCTCAGAGAGCCGATTCTCGACAGGCGTACCTGTGAGCGCAATCCGAAACACACTGTCAATTTCTCGCACAGCCACAGACTGCTTCGCCGTTGGGTTCTTAATATTTTGCGCTTCATCGAGCACCATTCCACGCCACTCAACCCGCTTTAGCTCCTTCAAATCTCGCTGTACTAATGTATAGCTAGTAATGACCAGATCGAGCTTCTCGGCTGCTTTCACCAAAGCTGAACCCTTCGGGCGCTTATCGCCGTGATACACCAGTGTCTTCACCTGGTTAGGCGCAAACTTACTGACCTCTCGCTGCCAGTTCGTCAGTACAGAAGTCGGACATACGAGCAGAACCGGACCTCCCAAAGCATTCTCTTGCTTCAAATACAGTAGAAAAGCAATGAGCTGGACTGTCTTACCTAGCCCCATATCATCCGCTAGACACGCGCCAAGTCCCCACTGTTCTAAGAATGAAAGCCACGACACCCCCTTCGCCTGATAGGGACGCAACTGCCCTGCAAAGCCATCCGGTTCTGTTACCGGCTCTAAGCTTTGATTACCTGTGGTCATGGTTGTAATCAGCTCGTCTAGCTTGCCGGAAGCGTCAAATTTCACAACTGGCAGCTTATCGATCAGCTGATTATCGCCGGTACTAATTCGCAGCGCTTCTTCGACCGAAAGCTTAGTTTGACCTTTGCGCTTCTCAAAAAAGTCCTTGGCCGCTCGCACATCTTGTGGACGTAACTCTACCCACTGACCGTTGATTTCGACGAGTGGCGTGCCCTGGGTGATTAATTCGTCAAATTCTGCCTTTGTGAGGATTTGACCGCCGACAGACAAATCCCACTTGAAGTTGAGTAAGCTCTGTAGGCCCAGTCGCTGAGTCTTAGGCGGAGCTGTAGCGCTAATCTGTAGCCCTAAACGGCTAGCGCCTACCTTGCTTGGATCGACCAGGTTATCTGGCAATATCACACCAAAACCGCTGTCTTGCAGACGCCAGACAGTGGTTTTGAGAAACTGAAACGCTTCAATCGGCCCTAAAACACATTTAGTCGGACTAGGATCAACTAATGTTTGCTTGATCGGTTCGTAGAGCCTAGTCGCACGACCTAGCCCACCTAGCAACGTTTCTTGAGGGGACTCTATGACCCGACCTTGGTAAGATAGCTCGTTGGTAGGATGCTGCCAGATCAAGGAGGCATCTACTCTGTAGTCGGTATCGTCAATGGCCTGTAATCCATAGCGCAGCGTCCAATCTTGCTCACTAGAGGTTGCCTTAGAAGCAGGCGGAACGAGCTGGAAGCAAGTACGAAAGCCTTCTACGGTATCAGTGAGGTTTTGTAGAGGGGCACTCCAAGTGTTGATCACATCGTTGAGACGAACGACGCCCGCGGGTGTACCTTCAAAGTGAGGATCTTCTGCGCCAAGAGCATCGATCCAGGCTTGCAAAGGCAGATCTTTGCTGAGCGGCGCGTTGCTAGGCAGGGTGTTCGCTTTGGCAATGCTGCGGACTTGAGCATCGACGATAGTTTCTAGGAAGCTCCGGATCAGCGGTTCGCTAGCGCTAGGCAGATCTACTTTTAGAGCAGACGTCTTCTTTGTAGTTGGAACAGGATAGCTATGACAGATCAGGGGAAGGCGATCGCAAAAATCCTTGAGCCGAGTTTGGTCAGTGGCGCTATCGAGCAAGAGCTGCCAGGTCGCGATCGCCCCTTTCTTATCACCGCCCACCACTGGCACGAACTTTCCTCTAGCTAGTAGATCCAAACACCACCGGGTCAGATGCGACCAGTAGCGCAAGTCATCACCTACAAAATCACTCGCTTCAGAACGGCCCAAAGGCAGCGTACTTAGAAGCTTCACCGTTGTTGTAGCTCCTAGCAATGCACCCGAAATTTCCCAAGGATGTATGGCTGATGCGACCTGGTGATCGGCTGATAGCACCGGCAAAAGTCCAACACCAGTTGCTTTCGCCTGCTTGAAATCATTAAAGAGCGTCGGCAATACGACGGTTCGAGATAGCCACTTTCTTTGCCCGGCCCGGCCAGCAGACTTTCCGTTTCTTTTAGCGCCTTTTTTCGCCTTAGCCACTTCTAGTTCTGAGCGCATCCACAGAAGATCTAGCTCGTCGCTTTTCTGAAAAACGTTCTGTAGCTCAGCTTGCGATAGCTGATAGGGATGCGTAGCTGGCGTGACTGTCGGCTCTTCTGCGCTGAGCATCGATAGCTCTATGGGGTTCGCTTTTCGCCAAGTTTCACCCCACAGAAAAAACCGCTGAAGATCGGGTAACCAGTTGCCGTGTAAAGTTGCCATGGGCAAAAACGCTCAAATGTATCTAGGAGTTGTATCTGGGAGTTTAGAGAAATTCTACTGATAGCTAGCTGCTTTGCTGTTATCCAAGATTGAACTAGTCACGAATGTTTGGTTGGGGCTGTAGTCTTTTGAAGCTAGTCCTTTGAGGCGATAGATGGGGGCCATAAAATAGCTAAAGCGATGTGCTTAGGCCCTTTGCTTGGGTACTTAGTCTTATACTTTTGTCTCAAACTGCTCGTAAGCCGCCACAATTCGCTGAACCAAAGCATGACGAACGACGTCTGCTTTGGTCAACTCACAAAAATCAATCCCTTCGACGTTCTTCAAAATCTTAGTGGCCATTGACAGACCCGACTGCTGATACTGAGGAAGATCTGTTTGGGTCACATCGCCAGTAACTACCATCCGGGAATGAAATCCTAAACGAGTGAGCACCATTTTCATTTGAGCGGGTGTTGTATTTTGGGCCTCGTCTAGGATCACGAACGCGTTACTTAAAGTTCGTCCTCGCATATAGGCAAGCGGGGCCACCTCGATCACGCCTTTCTCCATTAGATGCGGAATACGCTCAGGGTCTAATAGCTCGTGTAAAGCATCGTACAGCGGACGCAGATAAGGGTTCACCTTCTCTTGCAGATCGCCTGGCAAAAATCCTAGTCGTTCTCCGGCTTCTACCGCAGGCCGAGTTAAGATTAGCCGTTCGTATTCTTCATTCATCAGCGCCTTGACAGCAACCATTGCCGCCAAGAAGGTTTTACCTGTACCCGCAGGCCCTGTACAGAAGGTGAGATCGCTAGTACGCAGCGCCTTGATGTATTGCTGCTGGCGGAAGGTTTTAGCGCGGATAACCTGGCCACGGCGAGTGGTGGCGACAACGTCTTTCTGAATTGATTGTAGCTCTTCGGCTCTATGGGTATCTAGCGCGTGAATAGCAGTCAGCACATCAGTCACCGCGATCGCCTGTCCCTGGCTCCAGGTAGGCTCCAAGGTCTCTACAATTCGTTTGACACGGTTTACCTGGTTTTCGGTGCCGGCGATAGTCAGCTCACTGCCTCGCAGCACCACGACGGCTCCTGTCTGTTGGGCAATCCGTTTGATATTTTCTTCTCGAGGCCCTGCTAGTGCGATCGCATTTTCAGGACTCATCAAGCCCAGCTTATAATTTCCCATTCAGCTAGTAGTAAAAACCAGAAGTAATCCCAACAGTAATAGTGCTAACGTCAATCGCCTACTATCATCCGACGCAGAGTAAAAAAAGGCCAAGCGATGCAAGCACCCTCAGCCTAACGCTTTCACTTTCATATATTCAGATAAATATATTTAGAGATTGAATCTAACAGAAATTAAAATCTTAGCCTCAGTTAGCTTCAAGTTGTAGTAGCTGTGGCCCTCAGGCAAGACCCTTCAATCGAGCCTTTGCTAGCTGAATCAAAGCTTGGGTTTCTTCTTCGGTGGCGCAGGATTAGTGCTTGCTCGCTGAGGCGGCTGTCTATCACGACTGCTACCACGACCACCACGGACACCGCGATCGCCACCACGGCCACCGCCACTGCGTTCGGACCTCTCAGGCTGAGGTTCACCAAAGACACTTAGGTTAACCGTCATCTCCTCAAGCTTGCCAGCGACCATAATAGTCTGGCGGATCGCCTTGATGTTGCGACCCCCTCGACCGAATACCCGACCCTTATCCTCATCTTCGTCGAAAGCAGCTCTTAGCCAGAGCTTCTTGCCACCAGACAAAGATTCAGTATGGAACTTGAGTTCTTCTGGCTTATCCAGAAAAGGCTCCATCAGATATCGCGCTAATGCTTCGTAGTCAGCCATGTTCTCTACCTATATCAAGTCGAAAATGAGTCTATCCAATTGGCTCGTTTCCAATTGACTCATACTACAAGTGAGGAAAGTAAGGAATCCTAGCTAGCTACTAAGCTGTTCGTAGACATTCGCCTTCTTTAACAGGTGCTCGACAGTTTTAGTCGGCTGAGCACCCTCTTTGAGCCACTTGACAATCGAAGGCACTTCCAACCGAGTCTCATCGGTCCTAGGATTATAAAAACCGAGCTCTTCTAGCGGACGACCATCACGGCGGTCTTGAGCGCGCATAGCGACTATGCGATAGCTAACTTCGCGTTTTTTCCCATAGCGCTTTAGTCGAATCTTGATCATTTGCAGGTTAATAACGGCCTAGCCGAACAATAGTAAGGGTGTGATGATTAGAGCACTCGATTTTAGCACTCGCTGCTATGTTCGAGCAAAGTTTTAGGAAGGCAAGTACCTTTCTAAGACAACTAGTTAACGTAACTAACGTAAATTGTGATGCTAATGACGGCGGCAACAAGGAGCGGTGCGCTAACTCTAGCGCACCTACTCTAGAATCTCCAAGTTCTTTAATCGCTCTGATAATCGCTCTGGAGTTGCCCTATCAACTTAATTTCCTACTCGCCTTGACTGCCTCACGCTTGGGTCCTCACGCTTGGGTCCTCACGCTTAGGATAGCGCCGTAGGACTTCGCACCAGTCATAGGGCCTTTTAGGGTCCTATGACTAAACCTAGTCTTCATGATCTTCAAACGGGTCGCTCAGCTGCTTCGCCGGCGGACCAAACGCTGTATATACGGCAAACGCAGTGAAGGCAAAGACAATCGTCGCTACCGACACAATAAGAACTGTTGCAGAATCTAAGTTTTCCATTTAGCTTTTTTCGTAATTTCCTCTATGATATTACAGAATATAAAGTAAAGTTTACCTCCGGTCTTCCCATGGCACAGCGCACGAAGTTGGGCAACCTCCTAAAGCCCTTGAACTCTGAATACGGTAAGGTCTCCCCAGGCTGGGGAACAACGCCGGTAATGGGCGTGTTTATGGTTCTGTTCCTCGTGTTCTTGCTGATCATTCTTCAGCTATACAATTCTTCTCTTATCATTAATAACGTCGATGTCGATTGGAGAAGCCTCGGTAACTAGCTCGCTGTCTACTTACGGGTATCTTACTGGTATTTCTGTCTACTGCTAGCTAGCTACAGTTCAACTAGTTAGTCATTCATCTAGGCACTCATTTGGGCATTTATCTGAGCAAGTATCTAGCTTTTGCTAATTCATAGTGCTGATGTTTAATGGGGGCGGGTGTGTAGTACACCGGCCCTTCATAATTTTAGGCAGTAGCTTTTTCAGATGACAAGAGCAGGCAATAGAACACTCATTGGAAGCATGAAAAAATGAACATCTTTGGAATTGGCCTGCCTGAGATGGGCCTAATTATGATTGTGGCCTTGCTAGTATTTGGGCCAAAGAAGCTACCAGAGATTGGCCGTAGCCTAGGTAAGGCAATGAAAGGATTTCAAGATGCCACAAAAGAATTCGAGACTGAGTTCAAGAAAGAAGCTGAGCGGATCGAGAAAACAGTAGAGCCGATGAAAGCAACTCTAGAGAAGCCTAGGGCTATCTCTGAGGGAAAAGGGAAAGACAACGCTGACAAGACGGCTAAAAATACAAGTAATCAGGGTTCTCAGGCGGCCTCAATGACCGAAGCAGAGATTGTTGAGACCTCCGAGACTGAGGCAACTGAGACCAAGGCAACTGAGACCAAGGCAACTGAAACCAAGCTAGACGAATCCAAAGTCGCTGAGACTGCCGATGAGTCGCAGCCAGCATAGCTAACAGCGCAAGAAAAGATGGTAGGGACACCCCCAAGTACTCAACGCAACGATAAACAAACTATCGACGCTTTGACAGTTGTGCGGCCTAGACTTATTGTCGGTCTTGGCAATCCAGGCACGAAATACGAACGTACGCGACATAACATCGGTTTTGAAATTATCGATGCGCTAGCAAACAGTTTTTCAAACGTTTCACTGACACCCAACAAACGCTTCCAGGGTGCGACAGGCGAGTTTTGGAGTGCAGGAGAGCGAGTTGTTCTGCTAAAGCCGACTACCTATATGAATAGGTCGGGGCAGGCGGTACGTGCTGTTTTGGATTGGTATAAGCTAGAGCCGACTGCTGTGCTGGTGATATATGACGATATGGATTTGCCAACCGGCAGGCTACGAATGCGGCTCTCAGGTGGCGCAGGCGGTCATAATGGGATGAAGTCAATCATCTCTCATTTAGGAACAAAGGAGTTTCCACGACTAAGAGTGGGGGTAGGCAGTGCGGATAAGAGTGGCGATCGCGATGGTGCTGTAGTCTCGCACGTACTGGGTCGATTTTCTCCGAGTGATAGAAAAATTGTCGATGCGGTGATTCCAATGGCAGTTGATGCTGTGGATTTAAGTCTAAGAAAAGGCGTAGAGCGCTCGATGAATCTATACAACGGCCGTGAAGTAGAGCTGTAGATACGGACGCTTTGCTGGCTTTGTATAGCAATGTGCGGATGCATACTCTGCGAGAAGGCAAAGCCTACGTGCATTGCGACTCACTTAGCCTGTTAAAACACAAGGGCTATAGCCAATGACTATGCCGTAAGCTAAGTGACCAAAGCTATAGAACAACCGTTTCAGCGATGAGTTGTGGCGTAAACTGAGTATCGATAAGTGGAATGCGAAGGCTATATCGCACACATGACTAGCCGTCGTTAAGGGATGACTGAAACAGTCGTCCCGATCGCTACTTGAGAAAACAGTTCGATGACATCGGCGTTGTGCATGCGTACGCAACCATTAGAAGCGGCATGACCAATTGATTCTACAGTAGGCGTGCCGTGAAAGCCGAATGAGCCTTCACTATTGCTGGTAAACCCAATCCACCGTAGACCTAAAGCGCTATTCGGACCAGGCGATCGCACTTCCCCAGTCCACGGACTTTGCCATACCGGATTTACGACTAGCTGCGTCACAGCAAACTCTCCAATGGGCGTAGGCGTCTCGGGTGTGCCCACTGCTACTGGATAGCTGTTGACAAGTTCATTACCGTCAAATAGGTAAACTCTGCGATCACTGATACTAAGAACAATCCGGTTATTTGCCAGCAGCGCCTTTACCACTTCAGGCCGAGTTATAGAATAGGTTCTGAGCGTATCTGAACCGTGACTGGTCTGATCAGCACGCCCAGGTAACGCAGCGCTACCCCAGAAAACGCTGGCACACAGCAAGACGGCTACCCTAGCGCACCAGTGACGATTCAAAACGTTTTTTAGCTGACTCATATCGATTGATCTAACGGCCGATCCGACGGCCATATTGAAAATATTCCCATAGACTAACAACGCCTATAAACGGATTGATCTTGGCTTGTGCCAGTGAGCAACTGGACTTCTAGTACCTGGACTTCTAGTACTAAGCTCGTAACGTTGTCTACAGATATTTACAAAGTATCTGCCTGCTAGGGCTACAGTAAATGTTGAAATCGGTCTTCTTTACCTAGCGCTTTGACAGCCTGCTTGATTTCTTGAGTCCGATCCTTTTTCACAATTAAGGTAGCATTGCCATCGCGTACCACCACGATATCTTCTAATCCAATGGTGACAACAACCTCATCCGGATTAGCGCTGTACAAGATGCTACCGACGGTATCAATAGAAACATGCTCGCACATCTCTACGTTATCAGCTTCGCCTTTTAGCAGTCTTTCAATCGCGTTCCAATCACCTAGATCATCCCAGCCAAAATCAGCAGGAACGACATAGGCGCGATCAGTTTTTTCCATTACCGCGTAGTCGATACTCAGCTTTTCGAGCGTGGCGTAGGCGTCTACTCCTTTCTCGATCAGTGCATTAGTCATCTCAGGCGCGTGGGTCTTGAGTTCGCTTAGCATGACTGCTGCCGGGAAAATGAACATACCACTGTTCCAGCTGTAGTTACCGCTCTCTAAGAACGAGTTGGCAGTGGCTTTGTCAGGCTTTTCAGCAAAGCGACTGACTTCGTATGCCAGTAGATCACTAACACTGCCTGAACTAAAGCTGCCCGATGGGCTGCCTTGCTCGATATAGCCATAGCCGGTAGAGGCGAAGGTAGGCGTAATGCCTAAGGTGGCGATCGCGCCTTTGCTCACTGCTAGATCGGTTGCGGCTCTTAGCGTGTCGCAATAGCGTTGCTCATCTGTGATGTAGTGATCAGCTGGGAAAAAGCCACAAACCGCATCATCGCCATATCGCCTAGCCACCTCAATCGTCGCCCACGCAACCGCAGGCGCAGTATCCCGGCCCTGCGGTTCAACCAAAATATTTTCAGTCGGCATCTCAGGCAACTGTTCTTTGACGCCCTCTGCTATATGAGCAGCGGTAATGACAAACATATCGTCCCAGCCAGACAATGGCAGCAGCCGATCAGCGGTGCACTGTAGCAGCGAGCGATCCCCTCCATCTAGGCAAAGAAACTGCTTTGGACGTTTCAGCCGACTGACTGGCCAGAAACGTTCACCTTTTCCGCCCGCCAAAATAATAGGAACAAAACGAGCCATAACTGCTACCACGCTATCTAAGATTTCGGACTATCCTACCCTCTGGCTTTCAGTGGATGGTAGTTAATAAGCTACAATTATCTTAATAATTAATAACAAATCGTAAATTTGTGGGCATTATCACATTTCTGTGTTTACTTATTGGCAGCTGTCTAGTCGCTTAGCGCTAATTAAGTTGCAAGCCCAAAAGAAGGGCTCTCTAGGAACAGCAACTATTAGGATGGCATTAGATTGGATGGCCCGCTCGTACTTCCCTTATGGAGATAGCGTTTCCCTAAACAATTTCCTTATCTACTCAAAAACTGTCTCATAGACATCGAGCCATCTTACGAGCATTTGGTACCCTCGTGTGTTAATTGAGACTAACCACCTATCAATTTCGGTAGCAACTTACTTAGTCGCGAGCTAACTCTTCTGCTAATACACCTAACCGCCGTCGCTATTGAGCATGACTACTCAGCCCCAAGAATCGAAACCCCAAGAATCGAAACCCCAAGAATCGAAATCCAATGGGGCAAAACAGGGTGCTGAAACGCAGTCATCTTCTGCCGATACTAGCCATACCCCTGGTGATAATCCTGGTGATACCAAACGTATTCAATTACCACCTACTCTAGACCACGAAAATTCTAAAGACACCCCCAAAGCAGAAGCCAGAGTAGAAGCCAAAGTAGAAGCCAGCAAGCAGGTATCGAAACAAACGGTTACCCCCACTACCGAAACCAAGTCTACAACCTCAAGTATTGGTCAAAATACTGGTCAAAAACCGAACCAGACTTCTCGCTTCAGCGTTCATCGTCTCCTAAGAAATACGCTGCTCGGCGCGGCTTTTGTATCTACTGCTCTAGTAACAGCTAGCTTAGGCATGATTGCGGTCATCACCTTTCCTTTGCCTCGTCAGGTCAATGGTGAAGCGATCGCCCCACCTCTTAGCGATCTATGGCGTTCTGGATTTCGCTATCAAGTTTCTCGTCCTATCAATATTCTCGTTATGGGTCTAGATGAGGCAAGAGACATCGAAGGAGCAGACCCAGAAGATCTGGTGGGGCGTACCGATACAATGCTGCTCGTACGCGTTGATCCAGAAGCGGACATCGTCAACGTCATGTCCATTCCTCGAGATACTCGAGTTGAGATTCCGGACTACGGGTTCAGTAAAATCAATGAAGCGAATGCTGAAGGCGGTGCGGAGCTGGCAGCTCGAACGGTTAGCCACAACTTCAGTAACGTAGAAATTGATCGATACATCAGAGTGAGTACCGCTGCTTTTAAAGAAATTGTCGATCTCGTCGGAGGCATTGAAATATTAGTGCCAAAGGCTATGCAGTACGAAGACAAAACGCAAGGACTTGTCATCGACTTAGACCCTGGCCTACAAACTTTAACCGGCGATCAGGCAGAGCAGTTTGCGCGATTTCGGCAAGATGCCTATGGAGATATTGGCCGAGTGCAAAGGCAGCAAGTTTTGCTCAAAGCATTACGGCGGCGATTGACTAACCCTACTGTATTGCCCAAACTACCGCAGATTATTCGAGTTTTACAAAAGCGTATAGATACCAACCTCACCGTAGAAGAACTGCTTGCACTAGCAGGCTTTGGTCTCGATTTAGAACCTCAAGATATGCAGATGGTAATGCTACCGGGCCGGTTTAGCGCTCCAGAAGAGTATCTCGCCAGCTACTGGCTATCTGATCCGTTGGTGAATAGCGAAATTATGCGCACGTATTTTGACGCGGACACCATCGAACTGGTCAACGATGTAGACACTAACTACTACGAGACGCCTTCTGACTGGGCGCTCAGCAACTTGAGTGTAGCGGTACAAAATGCGACTGATGAGCGATATGCTAGCTCTTCTATGGCCGAATATCTAAGAGAGCAAGGCTTCTTTAATGTTTACGTCGTTCCGAACTGGCCCAAGGTAGAGCGCAAGACTGCCGTCGTCGTTCAGCGCGGTGATGTTGGTAGCGCTAGGGAAATTAAGTCAATTTTGGATTTGGGTCGAGTTGTCTCTGAGTCTACAGGCGACATCGATTCTGATATAACAATTCGCGTCGGTGAAGATTGGCTTGAGCAAATCGATCCCGACTGGCAACGCCTTCCCTACGATGGACCTAGATAGTTGACAAAATATTTAGGAAACTAGCTCCCAAGAAGCTGATCTAAAAAGCGAAATGAGTTTGTTATCAATTGTCATAGCCTTAGTCCTAGCCTGTGGATGGGTAGTTCTGTTTGCAACACCTGTCAATATTGGATAGCCATTGGGCACGGATAGACTCTTTGGGTACGGATAGACCCGGAGTAGGGGTCAAGAATGGTTATCAGGCAAGCCGCTGCTAGATAGTCTTTGTCAATAGGTTTAGGCATGTATCGAACCTTTCAAAAGTCAGCTTGCACCTTGGCGATCGCCCTATCTATCAGCACGATTAGTAGTTGTTCAGCCACGCCAGAAACCGCTGAAGACTGGCAACAGCAGGGAATTATTCAGACCCAAAGGGGTAATCTCGACCAGGCACTTGAGAGTTTTGATCAAGCAGTACTGCTAGAAGCAGACAATGCCACCACGCTAGTTAACCGGGGGGCTAGTGCGCGACGAGCTAGGTAATCATAGAGGTGCGCTCACGGATTACACTCAGGTGATCGCGCTAGAACCAACCCTCACCGCCGCCTACTACAACCGCGCCAATTCTTATCACAACTTAGAGCAGTACGAAAAATCTATCGCCGACTACCCTCAAGCCATAGCCCTAAAAACAGACTTTGCCTATGCCTATGTCAACCGGGCCATCAATTACGAGATGCTGGGAAACATTGAACAAGCAACCAAAGATCTCAACCAAGCCTTAGATATCTTTAGAGCAAGCAAAGACACAGAAAACGTAGGGAGAATCACCGCCAAACTCAAAGAGATCGAATGATACTGTCAGCAGCTTTATAGTTGGCTCAGCCGACGCTAGCTGGCACTTTCGCCTTGATAGCAAATATTTTCTCAATGACTTCTTGCACCGCTTTATCAGGCGTGGATGCACCCGAAGTCACACCGACTGAAATCTTGCCTGCGGGTAGCCAGTCTAACTCTACTGATAGCTCGTCGCTATGGAGGGGTTTGTGCTCAATTCGATTACCTGGCCCGACTCTTTCGGCGCTGTCAATATGGAATGAGGGAAGGCTTCTCTCAACCGCGATCTCCTGCAAATGGGTCGTGTTCGATGAGTTGAACCCGCCAATGACAACCATCAAATCGATATCAGCTTCTACCAGACTGAACATGGCGTCCTGTCGTTCTTGGGTGGCATCGCAGATGGTATTAAAGCTGTGAAAGTGATGATTAAATTCCACCGGACCATACTTCTTCAGCATTGTGCGCTCAAAAAGCTTGCCAATTTGTTCGGTTTCACCCTTGAGCATGGTGGTTTGGTTAGCAATACCAACCGCATCTAGATCCCGATCAGGATCAAAGCCTTCAGAGTGAGCGTTGGTGAACTTGGTAAGGAAATCTTCTCTATCGCCGCCCTCTAGAATGTAATTAGCCACATATTCGGCTTCGGCGAGGTTCAAGACGACTAGATACGTTCCA
Source organism: Synechococcus sp. PCC 7335 (assembly GCF_000155595.1). Classification (NCBI taxonomy): domain Bacteria; kingdom Bacillati; phylum Cyanobacteriota; class Cyanophyceae; order Synechococcales; family Synechococcaceae; genus Synechococcus; species Synechococcus sp. PCC 7335. The sequence continues at coordinate 4,707,344 of NZ_DS989904.1, forward strand.
GCAAATGAGGTAGTCGCTACGGTTTCTTCGTGCTTATATTTGCCATGGATGATAGAGGTGAATGCTTTTTTCTTATGCTTTTCAACCGTGTTCCAAACTTTAGAAACCCAGGGACACGTAGTATCGACAATGGTGCAGCCTTTATCATGCAGCAGTTTCATCTCTTGTACGCTAGCGCCAAAAGCAGGCAAAATTACGACATCGCCTCTACCGACACCCGAAAAATCTTTTGTCCCCGTTTTGACTTCAATGAAATGAACATCCATCGCCTTTAGCTGCTGATTCACTTCTGGATTGTGAATAATTTCGTTGGTGATCCATAAGCGCTGTTCGGGAAAGTGAGCTCTCGCTTCATAGGCCATAGCAACCGCTCTTTCTACGCCCCAACAAAAACCAAAAGACTCAGCCAGGTGAATAGTCACCTCACCGTCGACTAGCAAATTGCCATTCGCTCTAATTTTTTGGATAAGGTTGCTTTCGTACTCCGAGCGCATCTGCCCAGCGATCGCAGCTTTCTCTCCAAATCCCTGGTTGCGATAATAGTGCTCGGAATGGTTGAGTTCGCGCTTGAAGGCTTTGGTATCCATGAGTATATGGGCTTATCTATGGGTGACTTTATATAACCTATCGTACTGAGTTCAATCGCAATTCTGTTCACGATAAAATTAAGCGATCGCTAAACATCACTACACGTTGAACCGGAATAGCATCACGTCCCCTTCTTTGACGGTGTATTCCTTACCTTCACTACGGACCAATCCTTTCTCTTTTGCCGCTGTCATTGATCCAGACGTTACCAAGTCTTCATAACCTACCGTTTCGGCGCGAATGAAGCCGCGCTCAAAATCAGTATGAATCACTCCTGCTGCCTGGGGAGCTAACATCCCAGCCTTGATAGTCCAGGCCCTTGTCTCCTGCGGTCCGGTCGTAAAATAGGTTCGCAAGCCCAATAGATCATACGTTGCGCGAATCAACGACTGCAATCCACCTTCCTCTACCCCCAAAGCTTCCAAGAAGTCCGCTCGCTCATCTTCAGGAATCTCTAGCAGCTCTGCCTCAACTTGAGCAGAGACCACAACGACTTGAGCATCCTCGTCTTCCGCCTGAGAGCGCACCTGTTCAACCCACTCATTGCCCGTAGCCAAGTCATCTTCAGAGACATTCGCCGCATAGATGACAGGCTTACGGGTCAACAAACCCAATGGTTTGATTATCAGCGATTCGTCATCGTCAAGTTCTACCGTACGAGCAGCCTTACCTTCGTCTAGCACAGGCTGTAGCTTTTCTAAGATATCCAGCTCAGCTTGCGCTTCTTTATTGTTGCGAGCCTGCTTGCGAATCCGTTCCATCCGCTTCTCAATCTGGCTTAGATCCGAAAGCGCTAGCTCTAAATTGATGACTTCAATATCGCGCAGCGGTCCGATAGAGCCCGACACATGAATAATGTCATCACTCTCAAAGCAGCGCACTACGTGAATAATGGCATCTACTTCCCTGATATTCGCTAAAAACTGATTGCCCAGTCCCTCGCCCTGACTAGCTCCTTTCACCAGACCAGCAATATCAACAAACTCTACGCGCGCCGGAGTAACTTCTTTCGAGCTAGAAATATCGGCGAGTGTGCCAAGCCGCTCGTCGGGCACTGCAACGACTCCCACATTCGGTTCTATGGTGCAAAAAGGAAAGTTTGCAGCCTGAGCCTTCGCATTCGCGACAACCGCGTTGAATAAAGTAGATTTTCCGACGTTGGGGAGTCCAACAATTCCGGCTCTGAGCATGAGGATTAAAAGGGCATTCTAATATAGCTGCCTCCAGCATAAAGGGAAACAGGAGATCTTTCTTCTGCTATGCTTTGGCTAACTTGCTCAATCTTCCTAGCAAACCTTGTCAAAACTACATCTAGCATATCCCTAAGTGCTTAAAGCATAGGCTCGATAAAGCAATTGATGCGCTTACAACTTTCATTTGACTTTTATTTGATAAGTTCACTGGCAGTGCAGCTATCAGGACAGTGAGTTTTCGTTGCCAGGCACACTCTAGTTCGTGTATCTACACATCATCATCAAAGGCAGTGACAATTACTATTAGGTAGCTAGCTAGACAAGAAGAGACCGCTACATTGACAATAGGGAAACGTTGCAAGCAATCGTTGCCAGTTTTGAAGGAGCCTAGGACTACTAGAGCCTTATGGCTACTAGAGCATGACAGCGCAGACTAATTGCTGGCCGCGATTCATCCAAGTTTTGATAGTTGGAAATAGAGAAATAGATAGGTATGCTGGTTCATTTTTTTCGTAGATTTGGCATAGTGGCGCTGTGTGCGGCTACCCTTTTTAGCCTCTGGATGACGCCTGCCTGGGCCGGCATAGATGATGACAACTACGATGGCAACATCTATGCACTATACGCGGGCAACGGTTCGATTGTGCCGCCAAAGTTCAACCTGGCTCAGTCGTTCAAGCAGGACAAGCCTACCCTGCTATTTTTCTATGTAGACGACAGCAAAGACAGCAAAGTGTTTTCGTCGGTCGTCTCTCAGCTGCAAGCGCCCTACGGTAGAGCCGCCAACTTTGTACCTGTCGCTGCCGACTCTATCCCTCTCAAAGACAGCTACCAACCCAACGAGGCAGGCTACTACTTCAAAGGATCAGTGCCACAGACCGTTGTATTCGATGCCAAGAACAATGTCGTACTTAATGAAGTTGGTCAGACTAGCTATGAGCAAGTCGATGACAAGCTACGCGAAGTATTTGACCTACTTCCTCGCGAGGAATCTGTGGAACTAAGACGTCGTCCGGTGAATGAAGTCAATAGTGAACTGGTTGCAGAATAGAAGCAGCCATAGAAATTACCTCTGGCCTGCGGACTAATGTGCTAGACAGGTATCCGCACAGAGAAGACGGTTCTACCAGGCTCTGACTCTATCAGTAGACTGCCTTTATGACGGTTTTGAACGATTCGTCTGACTAGATCGAGACCTAGCCCTGATCCTTTACCCATCGGCTTCGTCGTAAAGAAAGGCTCTAGAATTCTGCTTCTGACCTCAGGCGGGATGCCAGGACCGTTGTCCTCTATCTCTACGATCAGATTCGCATCCTTCTGGCACGTGCGAATAATGATAGTCGGCGTGCGGTTGGCTAGTGCTGCGTCTGATGGTTTGTTTGATGCTTCATTCAGCGCATCGATAGCATTGTCAATTAGGTTCGTCCAAACCTGGTTAAGTTCGCTGCCGAAGGCAGTCACTTTAGGCAGATCACTGTGATATTGTCGTTTGAGCTGAATGCCATGCTTTAGCTTAAAGGCAAATAGGCGTAAGGTATCTTCGATGCCATCATGGATATCTACTTGCTGTTGAGCAGCTTGATCCATATACGAATAGGACTTCATCGACTGAACTAGGGTAGAGATACGTTCTGCGCCATCTAGACCGTTACGAATCATACCCATTACATCAAAGGAGAGCGCGAGCCAACGGATACCCATATCTCGCATTTCAGTCTTCTCGTTGCGCCAGCAGTCAATTAACCTATCTAGCGTTTCGGGTTCGATTTGGCCGGCGGCTAAGGGTTCGGCAAGCTCCCAGGCATTTTCAACCCCGTAGTCTTCTAGCCAGTCAGTAAGGGCATCCTCACGATCGCCTTGCGCTAGCGGATCGTTATCTGGATTAGCGATCGCCTCAAACCCCCGATCCCTTGCATCCGTCCACTGCCGAGTATGTTCCTCATCCGGTTGATGCTGTCCATATACCAAATTCATCCGCTGTAGCTCTAGCATGGCGGGCTTGATATCTTTCATTACCCTGACCAAAGCCGCCGCTGGATTGTTGAGCTCATGAGCTAGACCAGCGGACAACGTGCCAAGCGCAGCCATCTTCTCGCGCGTGCGAATAAAAGATTCTAGCCCGCGTAGCCTTTGACCGACGGTACGAAAAATATCTCTCTCGAATTCTCGGCAGCTATGAACCAGATCTAAAAAGTCTGGGCAGTTTAGCCGATAGAGTTCTGTTTTAGTATCAGCAGTTAATGTTACTGGCACGATATCTTCGGTCAAGACCTGAATTTCACCGAAGAAGGAAGGACTATCGTGGCGACCGACCGGCATATCAGCGCCGTTGGTGTGCTGGGTAACGGTGATTTGACCGCTGACTTGGATGAAGAAACCCAAAGAGGTTTCACCCTGACGGACAAGCACTTCGCCCGGCGATAGAGGGATAGGTTCAGCGCGATCGCATATCCACTCCAACCGGTCAGGAGGCAGCTTGTCAAAAGGCTTCATCTGTCCCAAATATTCCGAACAAAGCATAGTGCCGTTTCCCCTTCAGGTCTCATCAAATACACACGCTAACAACGATAGCCCACTCCGTATGTAGCCTGTTGTGTTGTATACGTCCGGGAGTCAACTAGGTACGAGACACGACAGGTGTAGTCATTGGAAAACGCTTTGCAACCCCTACTTTTTTATTGACTAGGGTGTTTAAGGGTGCATAAAGAATCGAGCGTTCCTGAATTGAGGAAAGCAATAATAAGAGCAGCAGTGAGGAAATCTCAAGAATGCGGAAGCAACTCAAGCGGTGGCAGTCGCAGATGCATCGCAACATATGGTGGCGGGTTGGCGCGATCGCAGCTCCAATCTCTCTCTTAATGATGTGGGGGCTCTGGGCATCCCCTGCTGGCAGGCTACAGCTAAAGGCCGCTCGCCTAGTTCATAGCGAAGGAACCCTGACTCGCCCACGCCGCGAGAGCTTAGTCAGCGATCTAGGGATACTTGCAGCGGTTACTGGTGGCGTCTTTTTGCTACTCAATCTCCGCACGACTAAAAAAGGTACGAAGACTACAGATCTCAGCGGTACCGACTTCCGTAATGCCGATCTTAGCGGCGCTGACTTCTATGATACTGATCTCAGTGATGTCAACTTCAGCAACGCGAACCTCAGTGGGACTAATCTCAGATGCGCCGACCTCAGTGGCGCCGACCTCAACTGTGCTGACCTCAGCAGCGCTGATCTTAGTGAGGCCAACCTCAAATACACCAACCTTAGCGGCGCGAACCTTATTGGGGCTAATCTCAAAAGGGCTGAGCTTAGATATGCTGACCTCAGCGGCGCTAATCTCAAATATACCAATCTCAGTGGGGCTAATCTCAGATGTGCCAACCTCAGCAGGACTGACCTCAACTGTGCCCTGATTAGGGATGCCAATCTCAGCGATGCTAACCTCAGTGGGGCCTTATTGTTCTTCATTAATTCACGAGAAGCGCTAAATCTTGAGCCGCTTCAGCTCAAAGCAAAACCTTCGCCTTTCTTGTGCAATGTCGCACTGCCTGCCTATGCTCAACAGCCCAATGTGAATCCTAATCGCGACTGCGATCGCCTTCCCCAACTTTTGAGCGATCGCTATGGTATCCCCCTCGAAGAGGCTGAGGAGATAGTCGATGAAGCTAGGCAACACCAGTGGGAATAGCCAATTATCGACGCCTTCGACACTCAGCAGAGGCGGAATGCCTCATCAGCGCTGTAGCTACCCAGTTGCCGATAAAACCACCTTCGCATCAACTTTGCTCCAGATATTACTGATTCTGCTCCCCCGCTTCTTAGAACTTCTACTAACCTATAGAAAAGTCTCACAACCTAAGATCAATCGTGTCAACCACTCAAGTGCAGTACACTGCCCGCTGGATGAGTCGTTTATCAGATATTTCAGCCGCGCAGTGGGATGCGATGGCGATGCCGTTGCCAACCCCGGCCTTTGAGTGGGACTGGCTGAGCAATATGGAAACCTCCGGCAGTACTGGGCCGAATACTGGCTGGCTGCCGAACCACCTGACGCTGTGGAAAGACGACGTGCTGGTTGCGGCGGCTCCGCTCTATTTAAAAGGGCACAGCTATGGTGAATTTGTATTTGACCATCAGTGGGCTGAAGTAGCATCGCAGCTTGGCGTGGAGTATTATCCAAAGCTGTTAGGAATGTCGCCGTTTACCCCAGCAGAAGGCTATCGGTTTTTGATTGCGCCGACTGAAGATGAGTCGGTGCTGACTCAGGCGATGGTGCAGATAATTGATGAGTTTTGCTTGCAGCACAAAATATCTGGCTGTAATTTTCTCTACGTCGATCCAGAGTGGCAGGCACAGATAGAGGCGCTAGGCTTTCACAAGTGGCTGCATCACAGCTATGTCTGGCAAAACCGAGGCTTCGGCGATTTTAATGACTATCTAGCTCAGTTCAATGCCAATCAAAGGCGGAATATCAAGCGGGAGCGCAAGTCAGTTGCCAAAGCAGGCATACATTTTAAGGTGCATACGGGTGAGTCGCTGACGCCGGAGCTTTGCCTAAAGGTGTATGACTTTTACAGCGATACCTGCGATAAGTTCGGTTGGTGGGGCAGTAAGTACTTAACTCGTGACTTCTTCCGTCAGCTTTTTCCAGCGTGGAAAGATCGCGTTGTCATCTTTGCGGCCTACACGGAAGAGAACCCCGACGATCCAGTTGGTATGTCGTTTTGTTTGACCAAAGGCGATCGCCTCTACGGCCGCTATTGGGGCTCATTTGAGGAATACAACAATCTGCACTTTAGCGCCTGCTATTATGAGCCGATCGAGTGGGCGATCGCCAACAACATCCAAACCTTCGATCCAGGTGCCGGCGGCAGACACAAAAAGCGCAGAGGCTTTCCTGCTACCCCAAACTACAGCTTGCATCGCTTCTATTCACCCAAGCTCGGACAAATCTTAGAAAACTACATCGGTCGCATTAATCAGGCCGAACAATTTCAAATAGACGAGATCAACGCCAATCTACCCATCAAACACCGCATCGAAGATGTTCCCCTGATAGAACAGTAGACTTAGAAAAGCAGGTTCCTTCAAAGACTTAGAATCCTTTACATGAGCGCCTTTATTCGCATCCTATCAACAAGGTTTGCAAACTGAACGCGCTTACCTCGAACCCATCGCGATAAAATGATGAGCCTGCAGTTTATGCGATTTAGACCTTCTAATGACAACCGCAACCCCCACCAAGTCAGAAGCGACAAGGCCGATAAAACAAGCTTTAGCGGCGCTAGACGACAAGCTCTCTAAACGTTACATAGACCTCGATCCAGCGGGCTACTTCTTAATCTATCTAGACAGAGCAGCCGCTCTAATCTGTGCCAAACATTTTACTAACACCATCAACGAGAAAGGTCTCGCCTGCGATCCAGAAACAGGTAAGCCTTTGTCAGTGCGAGGTAATACTAGTCGTCAAGAAACGACAATCTTCACAGGCCGCACGGCTAAAGAGCTGTGCATGAAAATTTTTGAAGATAAAGACAATCCCTGCCCGCTCACCTATCTAGACCATGCTGCTTATTTAGGTCGCGAGTTTGTCAGAGCAGAGATCGCCTTGATCAACGGCACAGACTACGTTCAAGATTGAGATCTGACTTTCAGACCTGATGGCTGCAACAGGGCATGCTCTATCTATGCTCACTCAGACTCTGGTTTCGCTGCCGTGCTCAATCCTCAGGACTTAGGTAACTATGGCGAGCAGCTAGTTTGCCAATGGCTCACTCAAAAGAACTGCCAGATATTACAGCGCCAGTGGCACAGTCGGTTTGGCGAGATCGACCTGATTGCTAAAGGAATCAGCGGACAAGGAAGTCTAAAGGCTGAAACGCTAGCTTTTATCGAAGTAAAAACCCGTAGCAAAGGGAACTGGGACGCGGATGGGCTACTAGCGCTGACCCGCTCTAAACAGCAAAAGATAAGGATGACGGCTCGCTATTTCTTAGTAAGGCATCCGCATCTATCGGAGCTTCCCTGTCGGTTTGATCTAGCACTCGTTAGCTGTCATATAATGCCTCCACGAAATCGACTTAGCTTGCAGATACCAAGTACCCAGCAATACCTAGGTCTACAGGCATACATACAAAACGCATTCTGCTAAGAGTCATCTGAGGCTAAGTGCATCTGAGACTAAATGCTAAAGTCAAGTTTGTCGGGCGCTAAAGCTACGCCAGCGTTTCAGGGCAGTAGCCAAGACCTGTGACAAACTGCTCTCGAAATTCTTCTATTTCTACGCGATCAGGTTTGCCATGTGAAACGACTGCAACCTGATAGCGGCGCATCACATCTACCGCAGACTGGCCCATCTCTAAACCCCACAGTGCCATACGCACTCGAAATCCAGGCTCGTAGGGCGTACCAATCTCGTTGAGAAAAGCCAGGAAGTTTTGCTGCGATCGCTCTGTAGCACTATCGTGCAGTTTGACTTTGACAATCCACCCATTAATTTGGTGGATAACCGTGATGAACTCTACAGGCAGCTGCGTAGCGCACAGCAACCGCTCAACCACCCGTAGCGATAGACTTACATTCGATAAGTAGTAGATGTATTCCATCAGTCGATGAAGAGAGAGCTACAGTCTTAAAATATCTACAGTCTTGAAGTATCTAGGGTCTCAAAGTGTTGTGATAGATAAGGTTGCGATCAATGCCAACAATTAAATCTTACGCTCACAGCTGTATTGACACCTTACTCCACTCAGAACGCTTTTTCATTATGCCTCAAGGCTTTACTAGAAACTTTACTTTCGTAGTCGAGTTATAGACCAAATCAAAATAGTCCATAGATATTTCTCTAGGTATGGATGCCTATTTCATGACAGACACTTCGGCAAGAGATTACCAATCCTCGAACCCAGATCATCAGCTCAGTGCCTATAGCTACCTCCTGCCAGAAGGTCGAATTGCGCAAAATCCAGTCACGCCACGCGATCACTCCAAATTACTGGTCATAGACGGACCCCAAAGCCATCGTCATAGCCATTTTTACAACTTAGGCGATTGGCTGATGCCTGGTGACTTACTAATCTTCAATGACACAAAAGTGATTCCTGCTAGACTGTACGGTCAGAAAGTCAGCGGCGCATCAGTTGAAGTACTGTTAATCGAACCCACAGTAGACGATAGGTGGCTAGCGCTGGTCCGTCCGGGTAGAAGAATTCCACCGGGAACTGAGATTGTGTTTGGAGATAGTGCTCAGCCTTTGATGTCGGCGCTCGTAGAATCGCGCGATGAATCCACCGGTGGTCGAATCATCAGGCTGCTGCCAAAAGTAGATAAGACGATTGATGCGCTTATCCATCAACTCGGCCAGATGCCGCTGCCCCCTTACATCACTGAGTCGACATCGTTGCCAGAACAGTATCAAACGGTGTTTGCCCAGAAGCAAGGTGCGATCGCAGCCCCTACCGCCGGACTTCACTTCACACAATCTCTGCTCGATAAACTGAATGCAAAAGGTATTCAGACTGCTGAAATCACCTTGCACGTGGGTATTGGAACCTTCCGTCCGGTCGAGGTGAGTGATATCGAAACGCATGAGATGCACAAAGAGCGTATTGAAGTCTCTGCCGAAACAGTCAAGAGAATTAAAAAAACGAAAGCCAATGGCGGCAGAGTCATTACCGTCGGCACCACTTCAACTAGAGCCTTAGAAGGGGTAGCGGCAATCTGCGGTGAACTGCAACCCTACCGTGGCAAAACCGATCTTTTCATCTACCCAGGCTATCAGTGGCAGGTGATAGACGGGATGATTACCAACTTCCATCTCCCAGGCTCTAGCCTGTTAATGATGATCAGTGCATTAGTTGGTCGCAAACGACTGATGACGGTCTATCAAGCAGCGATTGAGCAGGACTATCGCTTCTATTCGTTTGGCGATGCCATGCTGATCTTGCCGGAAGCGACTGTAGATTTTTCGTTCTAGTAAGAACAATTGCCAGGCATACAAGCAAGACATATCAAGCAAGACATATGAGTAAGACCCTTTTGGTAGTAGGGGCAAGTCGAGGAATTGGAGGGGCGATCGCCCGCCACTTCCACCACCACGGACACTGCGTCTACTCGGTTTCGCGCACGGCTGCTCAAGCAGGAAAATGGATATCAGCGGATATTTCGACAGCTGCTGGGATACAGAAAGTTATCGCAGCCATCGGCGATTCTCCACTTGACGCCCTGCTTTATATGGGCGGTGTTTGGGAGAAGGACGCCTTTACCGATGCCTTTAACTTTCAAAACAGCTCGGATGAAGAAACCCGCTTTGTACTCGCTGTCAATTTGGTGGCGCCGATTGAGCTAACTAAAGGGTTAGCAAAGAACCTTGCTATGGCTGAAAATCCAAGAGCCCTCTACATCGGATCTCTTTCTGGGTTAGAACACTCTGCCTCAAAAGAAGTTGCCAATACTGCTTCTAAATTTGGGTTAAGAGGTGCGGTTCAATCCCTCCGATTAGCCCTATCTTATGAGGGAATTGGCTTCACCCTCATCAATCCAGGTAACATCGCGACTGAAGAGGTAATCAGTGACATTGAAACAGGTCGATTTTCGCAGCAAACACCTATTCCAATGACAGACATTATTGAAACGGTAGAATGGGTTTTGGCAAGATCCGCTGCTGTTGATGTAGGCGAAATCAATCTTTTTCAGAGATAGGTTTTCTAAAGCTAGTGAGGACTAAACCAATGACTCACGCTGTAAACTTTGAACAGCGCAAGCAGGCATTGGCGGAGGATTTGACAGTACAGCTATCTTCCGCGGCTGATGAGAAAACGAAACAGTGGTTTGACAACTACCTAAAAGGAGCGATTGAGTATCGGGGCGTGAAAACGCCGATAGCAACGCAGTTAGTGATTAGCTGGCAACGAGAAAATGACCTCAGCCAGTATTCGACTGAAGAGCAGCTAGCGCTATGCAAGGCGCTAGTTCAAAGTCGATTTGCTGAGGATAAGTTTGCAGGGATCATCTATCTTCAGAAGTTTCTACGTAAGACGCTTTCATGGCCACAGCTGGTTTCCTTTAGTGCTGACTTGTTTGAATTAGGATACTTTTTCGACTGGTCTACGACGGACTGGTTTTGCGTGCGGGTGCTAGATCCAACCATTATTCAGCATGGATTAGCTGCTGCAGAGGCGATCGCCGAGTGGCGCAGCGCTCAAAACCTATGGCAAAAAAGAGCTTCCATCGTCTCTTTTCGCCGTGCGACGCAGGACACACAGTATCACAGCCTGATTGAGCAAGTCATAAAAGAGTTAGTCGTAGACGATCAGCGCTTTATCCAAACGGGTATTGGCTGGGTGCTAGCTGATATGTCTAAACCATACCCTCAGGAAGCAGAAACATTGTTTCGCAAGTATCTTTCTCAACTCTCGCGTGAAGTCATTGATCGGCACACCAAGCACTTGGATGCACACCAAGAATTAAAGCGACTTAAGCGATCGCCCCAACTAACACCTTCGACAAGTCTTTCAAATTAGCAGTTACACAATATAAGGTAAAGGTCTAAGTCCTCATCCTTAGCTTTGTGACGATAAAGTGCAGATTGTCGCAGTAGATAATCTAGCGAGCCTTTCAACTAATAGCTGACCACTAAGATACCGCTTCTACAATGGCCAGTTTCCCAAGATGCAGCCAACAAAAAAAGCGCCTCCCGAAGGAAGCGCTTTTTTGGGTGTGAACCCTAATCAGAATGCTAGGCATCTGACAAAAGGATTCACGCTAATCAACTAATCAAATCGTAATCGTCCAGTCAACGCTAGACAAAAAAGATCTATGCGTTGATAGAAGGAGCTGTGAGAGCAACAGGAGCTGCTTCACCAGCTGCTAGGTCGAGCGGGAAGTTGTGAGCATTGCGCTCGTGCATTACTTCCATACCCAAGTTAGCTCGGTTCAATACATCCGCCCAGCTACCAATCACACGACCCTGTGAGTCAATGATCGACTGGTTGAAGTTGAACCCGTTCAGGTTGAACGCCATAGTAGAAATACCTAGCGCTGTGAACCAGATACCAACGACTGGCCATGCACCCAATAGGAAGTGGAGGCTACGGCTGTTGTTGAAACTTGCGTATTGGAAGATAAGACGACCGAAGTAGCCGTGCGCTGCAACGATGTTGTACGTCTCTTCTTCCTGTCCGAACTTGTAGCCGTAGTTCTGTGACTCAGTTTCTGTAGTCTCACGTACCAAGGAAGAAGTTACCAAGGAACCATGCATAGCTGAGAACAAAGAACCACCGAATACACCCGCTACACCCAACATGTGGAAGGGATGCATCAAGATGTTGTGCTCTGCCTGGAACACCAACATGAAGTTGAAGGTACCAGAGATACCCAACGGCATGCCGTCAGAGAACGAACCCTGACCCAAGGGGTAGATTAAGAATACTGCAGTTGCCGCTGCGACGGGCGCAGAATAAGCAACACAGATCCACGGACGCATACCCAACCGGTAGGATAGCTCCCACTCACGACCCATGTAGCAGAAGACGCCGATGAGGAAGTGGAAGATAACCAACTGGTAAGGACCGCCGTTGTAGAGCCACTCGTCTAGAGAAGCTGCTTCCCAGATAGGGTAGAAGTGCAGACCGATCGCGTTAGATGAAGGCACAACCGCACCAGAGATGATGTTGTTGCCGTACATCAGTGAACCAGCCACCGGCTCACGGATACCGTCGATGTCGACGGGGGGTGCTGCGATGAACGCAATTACGAAACAGGCAGTGGCAGCAAGCAAAGTCGGGATCATCAACACGCCGAACCAACCTACATAGAGGCGGTTCTCGGTGCTGGTAACCCACTGACAGAACTGCTCCCACAAGCTAGCGCTTTGGCGCTGTTGTAGAGTAGTAGTCATTATTATTCCGAGTAGTTAGGTACGTATGGGCTGAGCGCTTCAAAAAGAAAGCGGTGTTCTCAACCGATATAACTATCATAACCGATGTA